>NZ_JBDNJQ010000042.1:0-50207 GCF_051172895.1 Nostoc sp. CALU 1950
ATACTCATTAATGAAGCTCAAATACTCATTAATGAAGCTCAAATACTCATTAATGGAGTTTGCTAACTCCTAACTCCGTTGCCAAATTTTAATTGTCTTATCCAAACTTCCACTAACCAACATCTCGCCGGAAGCTGTGAAGGCTAATGCTGTGACTATATTTCCATGACCTGTAAACGTACCCAGCAATTCCCCGGTTTGTAGATGCCATAATTTGATGGTTTTATCAGCACTACCACTGGCAATAATTTGTCCATCGGGACTTAAAGCGATCGCATATACTCTATCTCTATGTCCTTTCAGAGTGTGGAGTAATTCCCCAGTCTCCAATTGCCAAATTTTAATCGTTTGATCCCAGCTACCACTCACCAGCAGTTTACCATCTGCACTGATTGCTAAGGAACGGACGATGTGAGAATGACCCATGAGGGTGTGCAGTGGTTGTATGTCCTTTAAACTTTTGACCCCCGTCAAAAGTGATGTGCGCCAAACTTTGATTTTGCGATAGCTACCTGTAACCAGAGTTTCCCCATCTCGACTCAAAACCAGGGAATGAGCAGCTGTATCATCTAAAGAGAGTGCGATCGCAACCTGACGATGCATCAAATCCCAAAACAGAATTTTTCTATCATCTCCACCTGTAGCTAACATTCTTCCGTCTGGGGTGAAGGCAGCACACCGCACAACCCCATTATGTTTGTGTAAAATATCTATTAAGTCTAAAGCGCCTACGTGCCAAAGCTTAATTGTGGAGTCTGCACCGCAACTCACTAAAGTCTGTCCATCTGAACTAAAAGCCAGGGAATTCACTTCATCCACCAGCCCAGATATTACCCAAGGATACTCGGATAATGTCTCTATTAATTCACCTTTGCTTAAATCCCAGAGTTTCGTCTCTCCACGGCTACCACTTGCCAATATGGGTAAGGCTTTGCCATTGTTACACCCGGAACTGAAAGCTAGGCAATTAATGCCTCTGTTGTGTCCTTGCAAAGTTTGCCAGCATTCCCAGTCACCGACTACACCCTTAAGGCAATGCTCTGATGGTAGAGTTTGTATTGTATCTGCGATCGCTCTCTCAATAATTACTGGCGACGCATCTTTTTTGCCAATAAGTGATTCTAAATACCAACTCAATCCCCCTGCATACAACAAGTTACTCGGATTAATGTAGAGTTTTTGTTCAGTAAGTTCAATTAGATTTGCAGGTAAAAAGCCTGTAATTATGCTCTGTTTTTCGTCTCCTAACTTACCTGTAGATGGATAAAACAAACACAGAAAAATTAATACTTGGTGATTTTTTAAATCCTCTTGAGTAACCGACCATCTAATTTTGTCTTTCTTAATACCATTAAAACTTTCTCCATCAGCAACGTAAACTTGAACACTTAGCTGAGGATTATCTTTTAGTACATAAGAGAATTTGCTTTCGCCACACAAATTTCCCTCATCATCTAAAATCATGTTTTGCAAAGTATCTTGTGACACCTTTTTTACCAATTTGCCCAAGCGTTCAGTTATTACCCGGTCAACAATATGTTCCCGTAAAAGATAATCTTCCGCTTGTCCTTGGAAGTATTTGGGAAAAGGTATTGTCCAGTCGGGAGGCTCAGGATATTCAGGCGGCGTTGGCGGCGGATTTTTGGCGAGAACTTCTGCTTGTTGGCGAGAAAGTTCTTGGAGTCTAGCCAAAGGTTCGCCCCAAAAGGCCATAATCTCAGTGTGACAACCTTTAACTTGACTTTCTAGCAAAGATAAGTCATAAGTTTTAGGTTTTTTCACACGTTGAAGGAAGTCAGTTTGTTGAGCTTTGAGCAAGCTAATCCAATCCATCTGCATTCCTGCGGCAAACTATTGCATACCTACGGTAAGCTATACCAATGCAATTACTCAAGTTTATAACCTTAGTTAATTAAAAATTCAGTAATGTTAGCAGTCTAATAAAATACAACTATCGGCAGATGTTTCCGGGAAAGAGATAGATGGATAGCACTTAGACATTTCATGAACTGATGCAACTGAGATATATAAAATTAGATGATGTCTGTTAATTCTAACGGAGATGGACAAAGAGATACTGTTTCTAGGGAAACACTTCTAGCTGCAAAGGAAAGTTTGATGTGAGAGAGATTTCAAGGGTTACGCTAACGTGAAGTCAACAAATACCCACACAAAAATAACCGAGTACAGCTTGGCGTAGTAAACCACCCATTCCAAATCTATGAAACCCTTACGGTACAGGAATTACGAATTGCCGTAGCGCAGCGTTAGTGAGGAATGAGTGTGATTACGATTTATTTTAACCTTTACGTTTTGGTTGTCTGGGTGTACTACTTACATTAGAGGAGTCACCGAAAGTATCCCTTGCTTCGATCTGTTTAATTTTCATTTGCAGGTTCAAGTCATCACTGCTAACAATTGTTTCTAAATTCGCTAATCTCTGCTCTAACAGTTCTATTTGCTGTTGTTGCAAATAGTTAGTTTTTGATTTTTGCTCATCAGAACGCCAAACAGCAACTGTACCAACAGCTGCGCCACCAATAGCAACTAAAGGAAGAATAGCACCACTTCTAGTAACTGCTGACAGGGGGACGCAAACTCCGAGAATAGCTACTGTAATGACCCAAATTCTTGTAGTAGCAGATAATCTGACATCTTGGTATTGCTCCAAATTGGGTTGAGATTTTTTAGCCATAAGTAAATCCGTTGAAAAGTTATTTGCTACATTGGCAGAAATGTTTACTAAAATACTTCCTACACTTCATCTGTAATAGGCTGAGATAATTGCACTTTTGTCAAGAAGGTGCATGAAAAGGGGACTCTCTCCAGTTTGGAGACTTCTCCCTCATTTTTCCATATCCCTTGCAAGGGCTTGTTCCCAAATCGGTAGATCCTCCGGTCGGTCAACATCAGCTAAAGGCAACAAGTTTACATGTGATAAATTAAGTTTCTGGGCAATGTCCACAGTTTTCTGGAATACTTGAGCAGTTCCCCACTCGATGTTAACGAATAATTCTGGGATAGGTTGGCACAAACCAATTAAGTAATATCCACCATCGATCGCAGGGCCAAGGACAAGATCAAAGGCGTGTAACTTCTCAAAGGCTGTTGCTAGAATCTGAGGATTCACTCCAGGACAATCTGTACCAATGATAATGACTTGTTCTGCACCAGATTGAAAGGCATCGAAAAGCGATCGCGTCATCCGCAAACCTAGATCCCCTTCACCTTGAGACTGGTAAACTAAATCCAACCCCAGCCAGTCTTGCATGAGTTGCGAATCGCCACCTGCAAACCGCACTTCCACAGATATGTCAATGGCTTTTTGCAATTCTTGAACCTGAAATATTGTATGTTCTGTCATCTTGCGATGAAGATTGGCAGCACCAACAGTTCCCAAAGCAGGTATCAGTCTGGTTTTTGTCTTACCTGGTTCTGGATAGCGAGTAAAAATAATCAGGTGTTGTTTTGCGTTTGCTGGTAAGTTCAGCACACAATACCTTGTTTGAATGAACTAAGAATATCTTAATAGCAATACTTGTCATTTTCGTTGGCTCTAGCTTGCTCTTTTGCCATTCGCATTGCTCCTAAAATTGTAGAGATGTAGACGCAACGTTTAGCTTTACCACCATATTTACTGGAGATAGTTATACTCCGCGGTAGCGAAACAATATTACCTCTGTAATCAAATTTAATTTGCCTAAAGCCGTTTGAAATTTGTAAGGTTGTTTCCGTATCTAAGCGAACATTGACATCTAAGTTATTCCAGTTAGCATCAGATGGGTTTACTGTAGCAGGATGAACCGCCCATTGAACAATGCCGTTTTGTTCGCGAAAGCTGGCTTGCCAAGTCAATTTATCCTTGGTGGCTTGCCTTTGAGCTTGGCGCATAGCATAATAGACTTCGTTTTGAGCAGTGTTGAGACGGCGAGTCTCCACAAAAGCTAGCCAGTTGGGTATTGCGATCGTAGCTAATATACCAATTAATAGAACAACTACTAACATCTCTGGTAAGCTAAAACCACTGTTAGAGTGCTTATTGCAGAGATTTTTTGCATTAGCTAGAGATCGTAAATGCACCTGGATATCCATTTTTGCTTTCTGGCCGATTTTCAGCTACCCAGATGTTGAGCAATGTTTCAGCTTCTTGGTTTCTGACTTCGCGCCGATTAAGAATACTGTAGAGCAAGGTGGGCGAAGTAAAAATTATGACAATTTTAAGTAACAATTTTAAGGTGAAATTTATATTCTGAATTCTTGAAGGATCGTTAAGAAAATACTTCCACAGAAATTTAGCTGCTGCTAGACCTTTTTGCCGATTAAACGGCTCTTGTAGGGCTTTGCAGGTCAAATATTTATATAAATTTGCTAGGCTTATATTCCAACTCTGTTTAAGTGTTGTTCGCGTAGCATCTCGTAGAGAAGGTCTTTCTTTATACGCTCTTTCAAGCACTTGCAAACAGGTTTTTTCCTGCCTAACAAGGTTGGAGGAAACTGAATTAGCACTTATACGATATAAGATTTGTATAGATGGTACACATATAAAATCAAACTTAGAGGCTAATCGCAGCCACATATCCCAATCCTGGGCGGCATTGAGAGATTCGTCAAAGCCACCTAATGTAATTAAAGCTTTTCTAGAAATTAAGGGATTTGAACCATTTTCTAGAAAGTTATTTAATAACAACTGATCATAAGCATTTCCATTTACATTAATCCGCTTACCTGAAAGTAGAAATTTACCATTTGTGTCAATATAATCAGTCCAACTGTAAGCAACTTTTGCAGTAACGTTTTCTTGCAGAGCCTTGAACTGAGACTGAAGTTTATCAGGTGTCCAAAGATCATCTGCATCTAAGAAACTAACAAATTCTCCAACTGCACGGTGTAGACCTCGGTTACGGCTGACGTTTCCGCCAGCATTGGAATAGGAAAATACTTTTATTCTTGAGTCTGGGATTTGTGTAACAACTTCTAAAGTTGAGTCTTGTGAACCATCATTAATTACAATTAATTCTAGGTTAGTAAAAGATTGATTTAAAACAGATTGAATTGTCTGCTTAATAGTATTTTCACTATTATAAGCAGGGATGATTACAGAGATTTTTGGCAATTTTTTGTTGGCTTTCATAATTTTATAGGGCTAATTTATTTTTTAATACTCTGCCAAAATGACATTTTAAGTAGTAAAGAGGACTCATCATACTAGCCAAGTAAAACTCCATCTCAAAAAGAGCAATTAGATTACTTTTAAATTGCCCTCTATAGTAAATCAAGTGCTGTAATGCTCGGCGTAAATTTCCTAAAATAGTTTTTATAAACACTATTGGTTTTTGCCAATTTTTGGTATTTATCAAGCGTAACTGGAAAATACACAAACCACAGCCGCGTGCCAGAGTTAGGAGGTAATCTTTCTCAAGTCGCCAATGTGGTATTTGATGATAAGTATGCATGGTAGGGTTATACCAAATTTGCCAGCCTGCATAATGTATGTAAAGCAATGGTTCATAGTCATCACCCTGCACCAAAATACCAGGCAGCTTGCCACTTAAATTAGGTCGTTGTGGTACATTTTCGCGCCATACTTCTTTCCGAACAACAAGGGCTGCACCAGGAGGAAGTCTTAAATTATCCGCATCAAACAAATGTGGATTTGAACCATGTTCTCTAATAGCTAAAAAAGCTTGAATTTTTTCAAAATTTTCTGGTGGTTTTACTTCAAAATCACCATGAATCTGTCCACTCCAAGCACCTGCTTGAGGATGCTCTAAACCAAATTTATATGCTTCTGCTAACCAATCAGGTGCAGGTAAGTTATCATCATCTAAAAATGCGATTAGCTCCCCTCTAGCTTCACGTACAGCCCTCAGTCGTGCAAAAGCTGCTCCCTGTTCGGGTTCTAAAAAATATCTTAAATGACAGTTTCCATCATATATTTTTTGGTAATTCTGGATGATTTCAGATGTGTTATCAGAACTATTGTTATCAACAATAATAATTTCCCAATTAAGATTTTCTACTCCTGTCTGGGTTAAGAGTTTATCTAAAATTTTAGGTAATCGAGTTGCTCCATTATATGCAGGTATGGCTATGCTAACATCTAAATTTTCAACTGCTAATTCAGTCATAATACCTAATACTCTGATAATTTATTTCTTGAAATATCCATTTTTCCAAAGATAAAAAGGACTAATTAGACTACTTACAAAAAGTTCCATTTCACAAGCAACTACCAAATCCTGTTTTAGATTAGTTCGATATTTTAATAAATGAAAAAAAATTTTACGCAGGTCATTTATCATATAAGATAAAAGAGCTACTGGTCTATATATCTGTTTTATATTAACCATTCTAGTTACATAACGGCTAAGTCCAATACCTCGAAAAAACGGAATTAAATAATCTTTTTTTAAACGAAATTCTGGGATTTTATGAGAAATTTCCATTTCTGGGTTATACCAAATCTCCCATCCTGCTTTTTGAATATAAGACAACATCTCTAAGTCTTCACTGGTAAGCATATTGCCTTTAACTCTTCCAGTTAAAATAGACTTATCTGGCACACTTTCTAACCACGCTTGTTTACGAACAACAAGTCCGGCAGAGGGTGGCAGTAATTTTTTAGATGTTTCATATAATAGCGGTAGATTGCCCCGCTCTGTAATTGCTAAAAATGGAGCAATCCGCTTAAAGTTTTCCGGTGGTTCTACTTCCCAGTCCGGGTGAATTTGGCTGCCATAAGCTCCAGCCTTATGATATTTTTCACCAAAAGTATAAGCTGCGGATACCCAATTTGATACTGGGTAGTTGTCATCATCTAGAAAACCTATGAGTCTACCTTTAGCTTCTGCGACTGCCCTTTTACGGGCATAAGCAGCACCTTGTTTTGCTTCAAAGCAATACTTTAAAGGGTAAGTACACTGCCAATTTTTTTGATAGTTTTGAACAACTTTAGCTGTGTTATCAGTGCTATTGTTGTCTACAACTATAATTTCCCAAGATAAATTTTCTGTGTGAATTTGGTTTTGTAGTCGTTCTAATAGTTCAGGTAAACGACTTTCACCGTTATAAGTTGGGATAGCTACAGTAATATCAAGGTTTTCAGTCATTTGACAAAAGTTACATTTTGATATTTTGATTAGGACGCTTTTTATATGTTCAGCCAATGGCTAATTTATTGGTGGCTTTTCAATAGATGTATCAAACATTAAAACTGCACATGATGTTTCAATTTTGCTATCAATGTGCAGTTTTATGTACAGTCTTATTACGTATTTTTTAATAAAAGTTGCTACATCAGTTACTTAATCGCATTTTTCGTCTTTTGCTGTGAACATTGAGCCTAAAAGAGTTTTCACAACGACGCATCGCTTTACGCTACTAGCCAATGTTGGATTTGCAGAGCTTGGTACAGCTACCACTATTTTTAACCCAGGTGGCTCTGTACCTTCTGGCACTGTTCCAAAGTTATTTGGCAAAGTCAGCGCTCCCATATAGTCAAAGGTAATTTTTGCTGATGCATTTAAAGGATAGGATACAGGAGAATTAGTAGTAGTATTGGCGATATTTTCACCACTAAGATTTCCGCCCAGCAGTAATTTATTAGAATTAGCTCCCACTTCTGCCCCTAAAGGTTTCCATGTGCTGATTCCAGCATCGGTACGATAAATAGCAACCTCTACATTTTGGGTTGTGCTATTTTTCTGAAAACTGACACTGTAGCTAAGTTTTTTCTTTTTAGCTTCGCGCTGTGCATCTTGCAGTGTGGCGAAAACAGCGTCATTAGCCTTATTTATCTGCTGCCGATTTACAAAAGCAATCCAACCAGGAGCAGCGATCGCTGCTAGAATTCCTACTATCAGTAGTACTACTGTTAATTCTATCAGGCTAAAACCAGCATCATGTCGATTGTAGCTATAATGTCGATTTACTAAATATTGCTGCTTTTGTTTTGTTTTTTTGCTGTGTAACTGGAAATAATCGAATAATTTTAAACTAGGAATATTCTGCATACTATCCTGCTTTTATTAATCTTTGTCAAAGATAGAAGCTATTTGCTAAATATAAAGCTGCTTCCTTGAACCTTAATGTTTGCACTCGGAAAATAACTAGATTTACTCTCGGCGTAACGTACTTTAGTTTCATCTTCTAATAAGCGAGCTTGTGCGTTACCTCTTAAATAAACTTCAGCAGCACTTCTATTATTTGCGCTAACTGAATTTACACAAGCATAGAATCCTGTTCTAACACTAGTTGCTGCTACTGGAATTGGACTAAAGTTAGGAGAGCATGTTGATGCTGGCGCTCCCTGTGCTATTGTTGTTTGATCTATAAAATCAACCAAAACTAAGGGGTTTTGATTGTAACTCCCCCCTCCTGTCCAAGTATTCATTTTTGCTTGTAATGTTATGCCTTTTTGTGACACGTCAAATGGTTTAAAACCTTTATCTGGACATGGGAGATATTTTTCGGTTGCAAGAAATCCATCGCAAGCAACTGTAGCAGCAGCATTTGGAACCCCATCTTTAATTTCCCATCTGGCGATGCGGGCAGCGTTAGACCAAGTAGTACTAGGACTAGTGTCTTTAATTAAATAGTAGGCAACTAATGAGTAAACAAAAGTATCATCTTTTTCAGTGCCTGTAATTGTAATTGCTTGATTAACTAATTGTCGTTTCCAAAAGACAAGCACAGGAACTCCACCTGTTGGGCTAGGTAGTTGATTTGTAACTGCTGGGCAAGTACTAGGATTACTAGTATCAGCAGTACCGCTTAGACAACCAATTCCAATAGCATCATATATATATAGTGCTTGTTGGAGATCGCGAGTGATATAGTCAAGCGCTGCTTTAATTTCTTGCTCAGAGGTGGCTTTAGCTTGTTCCTGGCGGTCAGTGTTTAAAACGCTGATCATAAAGCCTAGTAACGGCGTAATTACCAGGAATGCAATGATCATAGCTACTAGTAATTCAATCAGCGTGAAGCCACTATTTTTGTTTTGCTTGTGAGAGAGTTTTAGCTGAGTACTTAACAGCCACCTCAATATATTCATCTTGCTACAGTTTCTCCTTAGTGACGGATACTGAGTCATAAAATTATTTATGTTTGCTGGGTTAATTATTGACAACCACCAAGCCTTCCGCATAAAGCACTATAGGAGCTTTGACCCCTAACAATTTCAGTTGTCATTTCTACTAGTGGTGCTTTGCGATCGCCTAATCCCCCAGTGAACGTTGCTGTTGTTTTCTGGTTGCCATTGTCATCAGAAGTTTTCTTGAGAGAGCCAAACTCGGCATCTGAACGATACACCCGAATTCCCAAACTATAGCCTTGACCTCTATCGATTTGAGCGGTACTTGTACTGATAGTTACATCTGATTTACCAAAAGCCTGAATGTAAAACTGCACTGGGCTGGTGCTTGTTTTGTAGGTTGTACAATCAGTTGGGAGAGTAATTTTTCCGTCTTTGTGAAAGCAATACAAATTAGTTGTGACTGTAGGGGCATCTTCGCTAGCAAGTAAAGAAGTTACATTTGATACTTTATCTTCTAAAATTGTTTTAGACTTAATAGCATCAATAAAGGCTTTAGCGGCTCCTGTTGCCAATTCTATGCGTCTAGCTTGCACACGAGTTGCGGTTGACATGACTAGGACAGGTGCGATCGCTACCAGCAAAACGCTAACCACGAGGATTGCCACCAGCGACTCAATGATCGTAAAACCAGACTGGCTCGATTGGGAAGATGATTGTTGTAGTTGGTGTGGGATCATAGTTAGTTCCTCAATAGGGCTATGTTTGACAGCGATTCGCGTCGAGTGTAATAAGCTTTTAACCTCTGTCTCCAAATCTTGCAGAGGAAAGGCTTTGAATTTCCCCCTTCCCTACTAGGGAAGAGGGCTAGAAATTAGGTTTGTTAAGGTGGTCTATTCACCTAAAAAGTGCTGTAAAAAATTTCATTCAACACTTCAGGATGGTTGCAGTTGGCAGTTACCAGGACGTTCACTTTCAGGTAGTGCAAATTTGAAACCACTACCAAAGAAGGTGGTGTCCCCAGAAGGCATATCAAACCCATCCTCTGTTTGAGTTTGGACAGCACACAACAGAGTTTTCACCCAAAGATCATCCCGACCTACTTCTCTGAAGTATTCATTCGGAGGATCTATTGCTGGAATTACAAAACGCTGGGCAAACAAGTCGGGATTTTGCGCCAGTAACGCCACATCAAAACCCCAGTTACGGTTAGGAGCCATATAATAAGGCGCTTCCCCAGCAGGATCACTACCTATAGAAGTACTATCTGATGTGTAACCAGGTCTATTAGAATTCAGAATTCTAATAAAGATACTGTTATTCTTTGCAAGGTTAGCAGGGGTATTATCATTAGGGTTAGAAGAGGTTGCAGGAGCAGTTGTTGGTCCTGGTCTGACAAGAACTTGGAAGGGTGCAGTAGCATAGATACTGCGTTTAAATTGGATGAATGAACCGTTGATATTGGCATTAACTCCATCCCAATTTTCTAAGAAGCGTACAAAGTTATGCAAACCTCCATTGATTTCGTAGCTAGTTGCACCCACACGAGCAGGAGTATCACCAGCTGCAATTACTAGATTAAAAGTTGTTTCACTTGCCCTAGACAACCATCTAGTATTTTTAACGACAGTGGATAATCCTCCTGCTAAACTGGCATAGTCTTGATTTTGAGGCCCTGTAGTGGTTGTTACCTGTAGTTGCAATACAGGTTCTAATAGCGGCTGGTACAACGCATTTCTGATGGGTGTAGTCGTGAATGGTGATGTGGCACCGGGGAAATCCCTAAGCGAACCAGAAGCTGGTAGTTGCGGATACCTGTAGAAAAGACGCTTAGTCTTGTCGTATTGTATCTCGCTAGTGCTGAACTGTGGTGGGCTAATAGAAGTACTTGTTGTCGTTGCAAACCATAGGGCATTAGTCGCTATGTCAGGTATGCTATTCGGGTCTAGCGCACCACCTGCGGTAAATGGCGGAAGTTCTTTTACTGCGCCTGATTTGATACCTAGTGGAATAGGAGTAGCGGCACTAAAAGTTATGGGAGTATTAGCAATATTAACCAGCTTGGCAAAATCAGCACCAGCATTGTATGTCCGTTTGAACGCAACCCTACGAGCAAACCGTTCAAAACCAGCCCTTGGCGATCGCGCAGTTGTACCAGCTAAGAGTCTGTCAGGATTTGCGTCTATTACCTCACTAGACCTTTTTAGGGTTTCTGCTGAGGTTAAAGTATTGCTTAGGTTATCATCATTATCTAAACCCACATGCCAGTCACCTGGTTCGCATTGTGAAACTGGTATCCTGAAGCACATTTCCATGACATATTCTGGGAAACTTCCTCGCCGCTGAATGGGTGTGACAAAGTTGTTCAAGTAAGAACTGTTATTGTCAGTACCAGTGGGAGTACCCTTGTAGTAGGTATCACCACCAGAGTCAGTGAAGAATTTAGATGAAGTGACGAAGTTGTTATTCCAGAAACCCGCCCTCAGTCGGCTGAGTACGATGTTAGGGTCACTTCCTTGGTTATTTCGCAAGTCGTAATCACCCTCATTGCGAAAACCTTCGCGGAAGTTACCAGAAAGCAAGGTGACAGCATCAGCAATCACTGATGCAGATCGCCAGGTTTCGCCTGTATCGCAATTAGGTAGTCTAGAGTCTAGCGGACGACAAGCAAAGTTAGGATCGCGATTTGTCGCAGCGCGAGTGTAAAATTTACTATCGTAAGTAGCATCACTGGGAGGAGGTAAAAGACCCGCATCTTTAAATTCTTGCTTGGTATGCAGATTAAAATTGCCTTTAACATAAGCTGGCAGGTCAGTTGCTAAAACTAAGCCTTTTTCTTCTGCTCTGTAATTGTTTTCGCGGCTCAAGTCACTGCCATTAATCAACATAATGGCGTTAGGTCGCCGCTCTGGATCAAGCCTGTAGTCAGTAGCACTGACATTTTCACTTGAGTTACTGGCATCTTTTTGAGCATCATCACGGGATGCATAGATAATGCCACTATTAGGTAACAGATATTCGTTAGACCAAGTACCAGCGATTGATTTTGTGCGAAGCTTATTTAAATCGATGACAGTGGCACGAATTTCTAAAGGTTGACGCTGTTCAACTTCTAAATTGTAGTTTCCAGTTAATGTGCCACCTTTATCTATAGCTTTAATTTGTCTAGCATCAAGAAATGCAATTTCCTTAATTGCATTATTAGGAACATAAGTCTCACTCGTTGAGAGAGTCCCATCAGCAATTTCTATTGCACAGATTGTGGAATCAATTGCTGCTTGCTCAGATAATGTCAGGTCTTTATCTGTTGCTTTGAGTAGTGCTTGCCGCAGTAGCGGATTTACAAAACGACCGTTGGGAAATGTCAAGTTGGCTTGATACTTTAAGCGATCTAGCAAAGTTACAGCAGAGTTCGTTACATCTTCAGCGTTCGCCGCAGTTGTAAACAACCCACTCGTTAAAGTCTGTCCTCTAGTTATTTCATCAGATGTAGTATCGGAAATGTTGTAAACGATCCCGTTGTTAGAAGCTGCTACTGTTGTAGGATCGAGGGGATCGTAGGTGTTTGTGTTTGCCGTTGTTTGATTAGTGGGGTTGTGGTAACTGCTGACGCAGGCTATAGGTGTTTGATAATGATCTGCTGTAGCCGCATTAGGATCATAGGAATCACGGTTGTAGTGATAAACTGCTGTGGCACGCATCACCAAATGCCCACGTGTTGGAGTACCGTCGATAGGATTAGCAGGATCAGGCACTAGCATGGGCATGGTGTCAGGCCAGACTACTAATGATGAAGTAGTAGGTAGTCCAGAGCCTGTACTTCTATATATTCCTGCACCTGTAACTACTCGCAGTCCGCCCACTACATCAAGAACATCAGCGCGGGGTGAAGCGGCTGCTATTTCCCAGAATCCGTCACGTCCAGTCACCCCTAAATCTGCCAATTGTTTGACGCTAGTAGTACGAGTACGATCTTTAGTAGTGCTACCTGTCCATTTCACACCAGTAATAGTTTCAGGTTCTTCCTCTCCGACAAAAATTTCTTTTGTACTGTCCCATCTGAGTTCAGGTAAATTGTTACCTACTACAATGCGATCGCCTAACCGTGATTCTATGACAGGAGAAGTTTCTAAGGTTGCTGGGTCTGTAGCAGGTAGCTCTGATGTGGTTAGCGTTAATGTTGTATTGGTATTCGTGGGATATATCCAGCTATCTGGTGGACGTAGGGCATTACTTCTTGCTGAATCGTCATATCCTTCGAGAACATTTGCTGTAGTAAAACTACCAACGCCATCAGTACCATAAGCTACTTCATTAAATGGTACTCGTCTGGTACGTTTTTTGAAGTAGGTTTCCAGTTCTTCTCGACGTACTTTATCTGAGTCTAAACTTGGGTCGGCTGCAATCCGCTTGGTTCTATTATCTTCGACCTCTTGGGGGTCAGTAGTTGTAGCGTGAGCTACTTGTGCATTTACCAACAAGTCAATGCGTTGAGCATAGGCCTGGCTGTTATAGGCAATTTGATTTGGGGCATTCGAGGTAGATTTATTTGTGCTTGCGAGTGATGTTTGTATAGGGGCATTATTTTCTCGAAATAAATCTACTTGAACTGCCCCAACATCTGAAGCGCTTATTGGCCCATTACCTGCAACATTACCACCAACAACTATTCTGCCATTTTCTCGCTCGTAATAACAAGAATATCTACTGCTGACCTGGAATAGCGTAATATCTTGATTACTTCTACCCATCAATAGATTACTGTTGGTGAAAATGCGCCCATTCAAACGAAATCTAGGACCAGGTGTAATATCTAAATCATCCTCATAGACAACAGCATTATTAGTAATGGGAACTTGACTACGGTCTTGTTGCATTTCTAAAGCCGAGAAGCCCTTATTTCCTCGATATGCTTCATATTTGCTTGTATCAAGATCATCATTTAAGCTACTAATAGGAACCGTTGCTGCATATACGAAAAAGCTTTTTTTCAATTCACCAGTTGGTAACTTATACCAACCAGAAGCGCCTACCAAGCTGGCACTAGTTTCACCGGCTACATCACAAGCTCCACCTGCCTTAGCCGGTAGCATAGGAGGGGTTCTAGCATCTAGAGGGCTTCTCTTTCTCTCTTGGGTTGTACCAGTTTGGGGGGGAGTGCGGAAGTAGAGACCGTAGAGAATAAAGCTATCAAATTTACCGTTATTATCTGTATCGGCAGGAAATTTCCAGGCTGTTTGTAAGTTTTCTTTATTCTCTAAAATGACACTACTATCTGCTTCAATTGTGGTATCTTTATCAAGATTATACGCCAGGGTTATAGGAGTTTCATCACCAAATGTATAGACAGGAAGTTTATTGGTTAAGGTACTGTATAGTGTTACATTTGATGGAACAGAACGTGGTAAAGTCGGGTCAGCAAACAGTGCAGTTATTTTAGCTTTAGCTCTTTCTAAAGCAGGGGTAGCAGCTTGTATTGTCGCTTCATTCACCCGGACATTACTAGCATTTTTGGAGCGCTCAAAAGACCGAAACAAAATTGCAGTTGTTAACAATACGACTACCAAAGTTACCATTGCCACTGTTGGTAACACAAAGCCAGCATTTGCCGCTCCAGGTCTTCTTCGAGTCCCAAAAATAGTGCGGAGGAACCAAATAATTTGCTTGTTAATTGCAGATAAAAACTGCTTACTAATTTGTTTGAAGGTTTTTTGAATTGCCTTGAATAAATGACGTTTTCGAGACATAGCTGCTTCCCTATTTTTTTTGCATCTTAATTTATACCTGCCAAGGATTTTTACAGGTAAAACATAAGACTATACTTATCTAACTACTGCATCTGGTTTTAATAATTTCCAAATACAGTAGGTAAAACAAAAAACAATTTACTTAAAGTTATATCATTCATAAATTGTTGATTTTATCCGGTAAACACTGATTTTTTTAAAATTATTTAATTCAAGTCTGATCAAGAACAAGAGCATGACTTCACAGTAAAATTGCGGAAATGTATTTTATTTGAAGGCGAATTTATGAAGATGTTGTTAGCAGAGTAAGCTTATAATACCCATCGGTTAAAGGAAAAATATCAGGTGGGTGCAAAATAATCAGATGTTCAGCCAAAATTCCCGACTTCTTAGAGAAGTCGGGAAACTTGTTGTTTACATTGCTTTTATTAAGAGGTCATTTATAAAGTTAAAAAGGGTGGTTATAAACCAATACACTTGGGTTAAGGGTTATTGGTGTAGGTAATTGGTTTTTGAAGACGCGATAAATCGCGTCTCTACATGAGGGTTTTGGGCATCTCTGAATTGTATTGGTTTATAAACCGCGTCCCCACAGGCAAAACCCACGGATGTGGGTTTCAATCGAATTCATCTGGTGCTATGTAGCAATCTGTGGTAATGACACTTTCACCAGTATTTTTTTGCTAAAAGACAGACCGTTTTCATTTTTGTCAATGATAATCGTGTCTCCAGAGATAAAAGTATTCTCCAATAACTTGGTGGCGAGGGGGTTTTCTACTTCTCGCTGAATTGCGCGTTTGAGTGGACGCGCACCATAAACTGGGTCATAGCCTGACTCGACAAGGTGATCACAAGCCGATTGGGATATCTCAAAGAAGATTTTTTGCTCGCGCAAGAGATTTTCTACCCGTTTGAGTTGAATGCGGATGATATGCCGCATTTCTGTACGGCTGAGGGTATGGAAGAGAATAATATCATCGACGCGGTTGAGAAATTCGGGGCGGAAATGTGATCGCAAAGCTTCCATTACCCTAACTCGCATTGTTTCATATTTGGAATCATCACCAGATACATCCAAAATATGTTCGCTACCAATGTTACTGGTCATCACAATGACGCTGTTACGAAAATCTACTGTCCTTCCTTGAGAGTCAGTAATTCTCCCATCATCTAACACCTGTAATAAAATATTGAACACATCGGGGTGCGCTTTTTCCACTTCATCTAGCAGCACCACCGAATAGGGACGGCGGCGAATCGCCTCGGAAAGTTGACCGCCTTCTTCATATCCTACATATCCTGGAGGCGCTCCCACTAACCGAGAAACTGAGTGTTTTTCCATATACTCAGACATATCTAAGCGCACCAATGCATCATCAGAATCAAAGAGAAACTGAGCTAAAGCACGAGCGAGTTCGGTTTTGCCCACACCTGTGGGGCCCATGAACAAAAATGAACCAATGGGACGAGAGGGATCTTTCATCCCCGCACGGGCACGACGAATTGCCGCTGCAACCGCTTCTACAGCCTCTTCTTGCCCAATGACTCGTTGATGTAAATGACTTTCTAGTTGCAGTAATTTTTGCCGTTCCGATTCCAACAGGCGATTGACGGGGATTCCTGTCCACTTGGCAACGATTTCGGCAATATCGGCTTCGGTGACTTGTTCTCGAAGTAAAGTGGAACCTTGGTTTTGAATTTCTAAAAGGTTTGCTTCTTTGGCTTCGCGATCGTGCTGTACTCCTTCTAATTTGCCATACTTCAATTGGGCAGCTTTATTTAGGTCATAGGCACGTTCCGCCTGTTCAATTTGCACTCGCAGGGCATCTTCTTCTTTCTTTAAGGCGCTTATAGCTTCCAATAGTTGCTTTTCACCTTGCCATTGCTCATTAAATGTCAGTTGTTTTTCCGTTAAATCGGCAATTTCTTGCTCAATGCGCTCCAAACGTTCTTTAGTTTGGGGAGTACCCTTTTCTTCGCCAGCTAATGACAGCTTTTCCATTTCTAACTGCATGAGGCGGCGATCAATGGTTTCTAATTCCGCTGGTTTGGAGGTAATCTCCATTTTCAACTGTGCTGCTGCTTCATCCACCAAATCAATGGCTTTATCTGGTAGAAAGCGATCGCTAATATAACGTGCTGACAGTGTTGCTGCTGCTACCAAAGCCGAATCAGAAATTTTGACGTTGTGATGCACTTCATAGCGTTCTTTCAACCCCCGCAGAATGGAAATAGTATTTTCCACACTTGGCTGATCGACAAATACTTGCTGAAAGCGGCGTTCTAAAGCAGCGTCTTTCTCAATGTGTTTGCGAAACTCATCTAGGGTAGTAGCACCAATACAACGCAGTTCTCCCCGCGCCAGCATTGGTTTGAGCAGATTTCCCGCATCCATCGCTCCTTGTTGGTTGGAACCTGCACCAACTACTGTATGCAGTTCGTCAATAAACAGGACGATTTGACCGTTAGATTCCGTAACTTCCCGGAGAACAGATTTCAGACGGTCTTCAAATTCACCCCGGTATTTTGCCCCAGCAATCAAACTGCCCATATCTAAAGAGATGAGTTGGCGGTTTTTCAGAGATTCGGGAACGTCACCATTTACCATCCGTTGTGCTAAAGCTTCTGCGATCGCAGTTTTGCCTACCCCAGGTTCACCAATCAAGACTGGGTTATTTTTACTACGACGAGACAAGACTTGAATTACCCGCCGAATTTCATCATCCCGCCCAATTACCGGGTCGAGTTTTCCAGCTTTTGCCTGTTCTGTCAAATCTCTGCCAAATTTTTGTAAGGCTTCATAGCGGGATTCTGGGCTTTGATCTGTCACCTTTTGGCTACCGCGAATGGCTTTGATAGTAGCTTCTAGTTTGGCTGCATCTGCACTAAAGCCTTTGAGAATCTTTCGTCCCAGGCGATCGTCTTCAGCAAAGGCTAAGAGTATATGTTCCACGGAAATGTAGGAATCTTTCATCCTAGCTCTAGCTTCCTCGGCTCGGTCTAGTAAAATATCTAAATTGCGGCTAAGGTAAAGCTGATCGCTTTTACCAACTTTGGGCTGGCGTTGGGTAAAGGCTTCTAGCTGTTGCTGCAAGCGGATTGGATCGACCTCAGAACGAGCCAGAATGCGTATTGCTAGACTAGTAGGTTCTTCTAACAGGGCAATAATTAAATGTTCAACATCTAGTTGCTGTTGTTGATAAGCACGGACTATATCCTGAGATTTAACAATTGCTTCCCAGGCTTTATCAGTAAATTTATTCGGATCTGTAGGTTGCATCTTTAGAATTTTGGAATTTTGATTTTTAGTTGTTTATGGAGTGGAATTGGGTATTAAGGATTGGTAGGAAAATTAAGTCCCCAGTCCCCAGTCCCTAATTATCCAAACATTGTCAGCGGATATCCGCGTGTATCTCCGGTGGCAATTTGGGATTGGTAATTGGTGATAGTTATAATTCATTACCTATTTTCTAATTTAAAACGAAAACACTGTTCTGAACGGACTTTGCCAGATGGTGTTATTGGAGCGATGCCTATGACGGCTACGCCTACGCTCTTAGGAATACGGATACACTAATAGGATTTACGCAGAGGATATACCCTAACCCGCCTAAAAAGCGGAGGCAAAAAGCGAAAAGTATCGCACGTCTCACTCTTAAGCAAAACTTGCTGCTCAGATCCCCGACTTCTTCAAGAAGTCGGGGATCTAAATTCAGCTTAAGTAAGTGAAATTCCACCCTAACGATAATTTATTTTTTTGGAAATCCCTTATAAGAATCACTGACTCACAAGTTGCTCTTGTGATTCCTGTTTGGCTGCCGATCCTTGAGATCCTAATTGAATCAGTTCAATTTTATACCCATCTGGATCTTCCACAAAAGCAATTACTGTTGAACCATGTTTCATCGGCCCTGGTTCGCGCACGATTTTACCGCCCTGATTGCGGATTTCTTCACAGGTAGCGTAAATATCATCAACCCCAAGGGCAATGTGACCGTAAGCATTACCCAATTCGTACTTTTCCACACCCCAGTTGTAGGTTAGTTCGATCACTGCGTTGTCGCTTTCATCGCCGTAGCCCACAAAAGCTAAGGTAAATTCTCCCCCTGGATAATCTTTTCGGCGTAGTAATTTCATACCCAAAAGTTCACAGTAGAACTTCAACGACTCTTCCAGATTGCCTACCCGTAGCATTGTATGTAGTAATCGCATATTGACCTTTTCTGTGTAATTGATTTAGTGTTATTCTCTGCCAACATTTTACATAGCTGAAAGTCTTCAGGTAGAAATGCCATCAGGGAAAAAATAAAATAAACATTCCCTTACCCGTTTTTGGTGTTGCTCCCTATCCATACAATGGAAATCTTCTTTAATCTCAGCCAATAAAGTCTCTTAACAGCATAAGCTAGCGATTGGGTTAGGCAACTGGACTGGGTGCGTAACACACTCGAATAAAGGATAAAGTACAGATGAGTAAATTTTTAGACACTGCAATTGAAGCGATCGCAGCCCGTGAAATTCTTGATTCACGCGGTAGACCGACAATTGAAGCCGAAGTGCATTTAGCTAATGGTGTTGTCGGACTGGCGCAGGTTCCCAGTGGTGCTTCGACTGGCACTTTTGAGGCTCACGAACTGCGTGATGGCGATAAAAGCCGTTATGGGGGCAAAGGCGTACTCAAGGCAGTACAAAACGTCAAGGAAGCACTTGCACCAAAATTACTAGGCTTGGATGCCCTCAACCAAGAACTCCTAGACCGCACGATGATCGCCATAGATGGTTCTCCTAACAAATCCAATTTGGGCGCGAATGCAATTTTGGGGGTTTCTTTAGCAGCAGCCAAAGCTGGTGCTGAGTCTCTAGATATTCCTCTATATCGCTATTTGGGTGGTCCTTTAGCGAATTTGCTCCCAGTGCCGTTGATGAACGTAATTAACGGTGGCGCACACGCATCAAACAACGTAGACTTTCAAGAGTTTATGATTGTCCCAATTGGTGCAACTTCCTTCCGGGAAGCATTGCGCTGGGGTGCTGAGGTGTTTGCTACCCTCAGTCAAGTATTAGATGAGAAGGGTTTACTTACTGGTGTAGGCGATGAAGGCGGCTTTGCCCCTAACTTAGAATCTAATCAGGTGGCTTTGGAATTGCTGGTTGCTGCCATTAAGAAAGCTGGTTACAAGCCAGGTGAACAAGTAGCTTTAGCTTTGGATGTGGCGGCTAGCGAGTTTTACAAGAATGGTCAGTATGTTTACGATGGTAAACCTCACGCTCCGGCTGAGTTTATTGATTATTTAGGACAACTAGTTGATCAATACCCAATTGTATCAATTGAGGATGGTTTGCACGAAGAAGATTGGCAAAGTTGGCAATTGCTGACCCAGAAGTTAGGTTCGCGGGTGCAATTGGTAGGGGATGATTTGTTTGTTACCAACGCCACTCGTTTGCAAAGAGGCATTCAAGAAAAAGCCGCTAATGCCATTTTGATTAAACTCAATCAAATTGGTTCTCTCACCGAAACCTTGGAAACGATAGATTTAGCAACTCGTAACAGCATCCGTTCAGTAATTAGCCATCGTTCTGGTGAAACCGAAGACACAACGATCGCTGATTTAGCTGTAGCAACTCGTGCCGGTCAAATCAAAACAGGTTCACTCTGTCGCAGCGAACGTGTAGCAAAATATAATCGCTTGCTGCGAATTGAAGATGAATTAGGCGATCGCGCCGTTTATGCTGGTGCTGTGGGGTTAGGGCCTAAGTAGGGAATAGGGAATAGGTTACAGGTTAAAGGTTACAGGTATTTTCTGTCCCCTGTACCCTGTCCCCTTTCCCCTAATTAAGGATAAAACCCCAACTTGGGCAACCCCAAGGTTTCATCCCAGCCCATCATCAAGTTTAGACACTGGATCGCTTGACCCGCCTGCCCTTTAATGAGATTGTCAATTGCTGACATGACAATCACGCGACCTGTGCGCGGGTCAACTTCTACACCGATGTAACAAAGATTGCTGCCGTTAGCCCACTTGGTTTGGGGATAAACGCCACTACCGCAGACTTTCACCCAAGGAGAGTTGCGGTAGAAGGCTGAGAAAATTGTGATTAAGTCATCTCGCACTAGACCGGGATCGCTCATTGTGGCATATACCGTTGCCAAAATACCGCGTACCATTGGGATAAGGTGCGGTGTAAATTGGATCATGAGTTCGTGACCAGCTAAGTCACTACAAATTTGCTCAATTTCTGGGGTATGACGGTGACGACCGACATTGAAAGCTGCTATGGAGTTGTCTGCTTCAGCTAGTAATAAGTTGGTTTGAGCTTGCCGTCCACTGCTAGATGTGCCAGACTTGGCATCGATAATAGCTGTTTCTGGTCTGATTAAGCCTTGCTTTAAGAGTGGCGAAAGTGCAAGGAGACTAGCGGTGGGATAGGAACCAGGACAGCCAATAAGTTGAGCTTCGGTAATGCGATCGCGATAAAGTTCTGGTAATCCATAAACTGCTGTAGCTGCAATTGTGCGATCGCTTCTCTCAATACCATACCAATTTGTATAAGTTGTCAAATCACTAAATCGATAGTCTGCACTCAAATCTAATACTTTACATCCTTTTTCTAATAGTTTGGGCGCGATTTGGCAAGCCAGACCATTTGGTAAAGACAGGAAAACTACTTCACAGCGGTGAGCAATTATTTCTGGTTCTACCGCCTCTATTAGCAGGTTAGTTGCATGAGCCAGATGTGGGTAAAGATCCCCAAAGGATTTCCCGATACTGCTCTCACCTCCTAAATAAACCAGTTCGACTTCTGGATGATCCATCAGTAGTCGTACTAACTGTACTCCGCCATAGCCCGACGCGCCAACAATCCCAACGGGTACGCGTCTAAATTTGCCCATGATCTGAAATCCTTATCCCATGAATGGTTAATTCGTTCTCAGCTATCAACAATATCAGCGACTAGACGCACAGCGTACAAAACGCCCCAAACGGGGAGATGAGGGGATGAGGAAGTAAATTCTTCCTCATCCCCCTCATCTTTTGCTGTCGCTGCACTTTCTCTCCACTTTTAATGGCAAAAATTTTTGCCACATTATCAAATCATTGCTAGTCTACTTCTCTGCCTTATAAAGGAGCTACAATCTAGAAGAAGAAATTGTTAAAAAAATTTACGTTGGTAGCTGGAAATCTTTCTGTGTCACAGCCTAATACTACACAAGCTTTTAAATTTGATTCGATTGATGCCGCCTTAGCAGACCTAAAAGCTGGTCGTGTGATTGTAGTGGTAGATGATGAAAATAGAGAAAATGAAGGCGACTTGATTTGTGCTGCTCAATTTGCCACACCCGACACGATTAATTTCATGGCGGTGGAAGCCAGAGGACTGATTTGTTTGGCAATGACAGGCGATCGCCTAGACGAGCTAGACTTACCCTTAATGGTAAGTAACATTACAGATACTAACCAAACTGCCTTCACTGTCAGTATTGATGCTGGGCCAGAATTGGGTGTCACCACAGGCATTTCAGCAGAAGACCGCGCCCGCACTATCCAGGTTACTCTCAACCCAGCCACAAAACCTACTGATTTACGTCGTCCTGGACATATTTTTCCCATTCGGGCTAAGGCTGGAGGCGTACTCAAACGTGCAGGACATACAGAAGCGGCTGTGGACTTATCTCGACTAGCAGGGCTGTACCCAGCAGGGGTAATTTGTGAAATTCAAAACCCTGATGGTTCAATGGCACGGTTGCAGCAGTTAGTTGAATATGCTAAACGTCACAATTTAAAAATTATTAGTATTGCGGATTTAATCAGTTATCGCCTACAGCACGATCGCCTAGTATATCGGGAAGTTGTTACTAAGCTGCCTAGTCAATTCGGTCAGTTTGAAATTTACGCCTACCGCCACACCTTAGACAATACAGAACATGTTGCAATTGTCAAGGGTGACCCAGCGAACTTCAAAGACGAGCCTATAATGGTGCGGATGCACTCAGAATGCTTAACTGGTGATGCTTTGGGTTCTTTGCGTTGTGACTGTCGAATGCAGTTACAAGCTGCATTGAAAATGATTGAGTCTGCTGGTCAAGGTGTAGTTGTATACCTGCGTCAAGAAGGACGGGGAATCGGCTTGATTAATAAGTTGAAAGCCTACTCGTTGCAGGATATGGGGCTGGATACAGTCGAGGCAAATGAGCGCTTAGGATTTCCTGCGGACTTGCGAGACTATGGGATGGGGGCACAAATGCTCATGGACTTAGGCATCAAAAAGATTCGCCTGATTACCAATAATCCCCGCAAAATTGCTGGAGTTAAGGGCTATGGGTTGGAAGTAGTTGACCGCTTGCCGTTATTGATTGAGGCAAATGACTACAATTCTTATTATCTAGCGACAAAGGCGAAAAAGCTAGGTCACATGCTGTTACAGACTTATCTGGTGACAGTAGCAATTCACTGGCAAGATGACCCGGAAGCTGTCACAGAACGTTATGAACGCTTAGAGAAACTGCGACATTTAGCGAGAAGTAATGATTTATTGTTGCAGGAAGAAGCGCGTCCGTTAGCGATCGCTATATTTGACGAGCCATCATTGACTGTACACTTGGGTTTTGATCAGGCAAAAGTTGCTAGCTGTGATTGGTATCGCCAGAATGGTCATCCTTATATACAAGCTCTCTTCCAAATTCTGGACAAACTAGCAACAGTGCCATACATCCAGAAACTAGAATTTCTGATTTCTTCTGGTTGCGATCCTTTGAGTAATTTACAAGTTCAACTAGATCGGCAGATATTCGCCAATGGTACACTGCCTTCATCGATTAGCGATCGCTTGGAGACGCAGCAAATTTACAGCTTTAGCAAATAGCCGCCTTCCGAATAGTCAACTTCTTAAGGGGGTTGCAGGGTTTATTGTGTGTAAGTCCTACATTCCCCCCGAACTTTTTAGCCATTCTTTTATATGACAATGAGAGCAATCAAAATTATTGTTGAAAAACATAACGACGGTTACGTAGCCTATCCCTTGGGTATCAAAGGGGTTGTAGTTGGCGAAGGTGACAGCTATGAGGAAGCACTAGCTGATGTTAAATCTGCTATCCACTGCCATATAGAGATATTTGGTCAAGAGGTTTTAGAAGAGGAATCAACAGTCCTAGAAGCTTTTGTGGCAGAAGCTGAGGTTCCTATTTAATGGTTAAATTTCCAGTAGATGCATCTAAAACTAAAGTAATTAAGACATTAGAATTTCTGGGATTTACTGTTATTAGAGAGCGGGAACATATTGTTATGGAGCGAGAAAACGAAGATGGAACAAAAACTCCACTGACTATGCCTAACCATTCTCAAATTAAAGGTTCGACGTTGAGATCCATCTGTACTCAAGCAGGTATCTCAAGAGAGGATTTTTTGTCTGCTTATGAGCAAATCTGAAAGGCTGCATTCCGTTTTTACTCAAAACACTCTAAAAGATACAAGTCACAAATAAATTATTTTACTAAGCGATCGCATCTCTCCAGACAAGCTTACCAATAGACGATTCGTGAAAATAAGATTATCTGCGATCGCTCTCCAAATCTCTACTTTTTACCTCAGAACTCGACACTTCAGTTTTATAGAATGGGCTGGGGTTTAGAGAATAGTTTTACACTATCCTCTAGTCATCTGACTTCATGCCCCATGCCCAATGCCCAATGCCCAATGCCCCATTCCCAATTAATAATGAGTTGCCGACTTGCGATGATGTACGGCTGTGATGCCATCAGTATCTAACAATTTGCCACTCTCGACAGTCGCATAAACCAGCCAGTGGTCGCCAGATTCCATCCGGTTTTGTACAGAACATTCGAGATATGCTAAAGCATCCGTAAGTATGGGAGAACCACTTTCAGTTTCTTGAGCGGCGACATCAGCAAATCGGTCTTGTCCTGGGCCAAAAGGTTTGAGGAAGTGCTTCATCAATCCTAAATGATTCCCTTCTTTAAGGATGTTGAGGACAAATTTGTTTCCTGTATGAGTCAGTGTTTCTACTGCCCGGTCTTTGGCAACGGCGATGGTTAAACCAGGTGGACTAAAGCTGGCTTGAGATACCCAAGAAGCTAACATAGCACTGGAGCGATCGCCTTCTTTGGCTGTAAGAACGCAAAGAGAACCCACAATCCGACCAACTGCTTGTTCTACAGTTGTTGCAGGTTGACTAGGCGATCGCACTTTTCTAGCTTTTTTGAGTGCTTGGGCAAAGTCAGTTCCAGCTTCTTCACATAATTGTAAGGTGGCATCGTTGGGTTTGAATTTTACGCGGATAGTGTCAAAACCAAAGCGATAACCAGCATCTTTCAATTTACCCTCAATTAAATCAACTGCTTCTCCACTCCAGCCAAAAGAACCAAAAACACCAGCAAGTTTATTATTAGTAGCGGTGGATAGGACAATTCCTAATGCTGTTTGTACAGGTGTTGGTGCATGGCCCCCAAGAGTAGGAGAACCCATGATGAAACCACCGGCTTTTTCCACAGCCGCCCGGATTTCTTCTGGTTCAGTAAATTCGCAGTTAATCGATTCTACAGCGACGCCAGCTTTTGTAATGCCACGAGCGATCGCTTGGGCTAATGTGGCTGTATTTCCATAAGCTGATGCATAAATCAACGCTACTGTCAAGTCAGCAGAAGTTTGCTGTTGACTCCATTCTCGATAAGCTTTGGTCAGTTCGATTAAGCCATAGCGCACCAAAGGGCCGTGTCCAGTGGCATACATTCTCACGGGAAAATCGACAAGTTTATCCAGCGCTGTTTCAACTTGACGGGCGTGGGGAGCCATCAGGCAATCAAAATAATAGCGCCGATCCTCGTTATATACTTCCCAACCTTCATCAAAGACCTGATCTCCACAAACATGCGCCCCAAATAACTTATCTGAGTACAAAACTTCTGTTTGTGGATCGTAGGTGCTGAGTTGATCTGCATAGCGGGGATTCGGGATGGGAATAAATTGTAAATTATGCCCATTACCCAAATCTAGAGTTTCTTCACCCCGCATCACAAGAATTTGCAAATCTGGATTTTCTAGCGCTGCACGTAAATTTATCGCCCCTGGATTAGAACACACAAAAGTGATTTGCGGGGCAATTTCTAACAAAGCTTTTAAAGTTGCGGCGCGGTTAGGATTTACGTGTCCCAAAATTACATAATCTAGGTCTTCGAGATGGAAACGTTGCTGTAACGCTTCTAAATAAATTTGCGTAAACGTTTCCCCTGGAGGATCGATAATTGCGTTTTTATCGCTTTCGATTAAATAAGAATTAGCAGTTGTACCCTTAGCAAGAGCGTATTCAATTTCAAATCTGAGCCTTGACCAACTGCGCGATCGCAGTATTCTTGTATCAGTGGCTATTGGATAAACTTGAACATCACGGGGTTTATTTTTTGACATGGCTAAAATAAGAGTTATGAGTTATGAGTTATGAGTTATGAGTTATGAGTTATGAGTTGAAGAAAGTCGTTAATCTAAATCTTGTAACTTCCGTTGTGCAGACGATATTTTTTGTTAAACTCGTCCCTACAACTACTAATTTTTAACTTCTAACTTCTAACTCCTAACTCCTAACTTTTTAGTAGTGATTACCGACTTTACGGTGATGCACAGCAGTCAAAGCTTCTGGCTTAGAAACTCGTCCGGCGTAGACTGTGCTGTATACCGCCCAGTGGTCGCCACAATCCATTCTACTGATGACTTCACACTCCATGTAGGCGAGGGCATCGTTGAGAATAGGCGCACCATTTTCGGCTGGCTGAGTTCTCACACCTTCAAAGCGATCTGCACCAGGGGCGAACCGTTTTAAAAAGTGTTTCATGAGTGGTTGGAAATTGCCTTCTTCTAAAACGTTGAGAACAAAGCGATCGCCTACTTGCATGAGTGATTCAATTGCCCGATCTTTGGCTACTGCAATGGAAAATCCCAAGGGCTTAAAGCTAGCTTGACTCACCCAAGACGCTAGCATAGCACTGGAAACATCGCCTTTTTTGGCAGTAATAATATATAGTCCGCCGCTGATTCTACCTAGTGCTTTATCTAAGTCAGCACTAAGGGATTTCATGGCTTTGATACTGCGATCGCGTGTTACCCATTGAGCTAAGTCTGTACCCGCTTCTTCACACAGCTTGTAAGTATTTTCCGTAGGCGTTTGTTTAATCCGAATCGCTGGAAAAACAGTTGTCAAACCCAAATTGCGGAATTTACTCAGCAAAGGATCTATTGGCTCATCATCGCCACCGCCGGCTTCAAAAACACCGATGGCTTGCTTTTCTTTGGCTGATCCTAAAATTGTGCTGAGTGCAGATTGAATGTTCGCAGCGCCAGAAGCCGGAGGTAGACCAACGATTAATCCCGCACAACGGCTAACTAGTTCGCGCAGTTCTTGTAAATCGACTTCAGATCCCAAATCGACAATTTCCACGGCAACACCGGTTTTACCGATACCGTTGGCAATTGCTTGCGCCAGGCGATCGCTATATCCGTATTCGGAAACGTAAAATATTCCAATTACCGTTTCTGGCTTGGCTTGGGTTTGGCTCCAGGTGCGATAACGTCCAATTAGTTCCTCAACATTGTGAGATAATAATGGCCCGTGTCCTGTAGCAACCATATCGATGGTTTTTAGTTCTGCCATCCGCTTCAAGGCAGAGAGAACTGAACGTGCATTTGGCCCCATCAAGCAATCGTAGTAGTAATGAAAGTCTTCTTCGATAGCTGTCAAGTCTTCATCAAAGGTGCTATCTGAGCAATAGTGCAAACCAAAAGCATCGCAGGTGTAGAGAACTTTGGTTTTGTGGTCGAAGCTGAAAATTGTATCCGGCCAATGTAAATTTGGGGCAATCACGAATTCAAATTCATGACCATTGCCCAAATCTAAGCGATCGCCATTTTTCACAATCCGCCGTTTGAATGGCTGATGTACCAAATCCTCTAGAAACTGAATCGCCACTTTAGAACCGACAACGGTTATTTCTGGAGCCATTTGCAGTAAATCTTTAACTAAACCGCTGTGGTCTGGCTCAGTGTGGCTGATAATTAAATAATCAATATCTGTTGGGTTGATTAGTCCGGTAAGCGTATCAAAATATAGTTGACGAAACTTTTCGTGGGAGGTGTCAACTAAGGCAGTCTGCTCCCCGCGAATAAGAAACGAGTTATAAGTAGTACCGTTTTGTAGACCAAACTCAATATCAAAGCGATCGCGATCCCAGTCCAAAGAGCGAATAGCCGTCGTCTCTTGAGCAATCTCTACAGTCTGTATGGTGAGCCGTTTTTCAGTTTTTTCGGTGAGCGCTACCATAACTCCCTCCTTGACACAATGAGTATTTCTTCCTCTTCTTTTATTGTGACACGGCTTGAATGTTAATTTTTATTAAATAATTGATGGTTGACTTAAAAAATTTAAAAGTGTGAAACCGCAGAAGCACAGAGAATACAGAGAGGAAATTTGGCTAGCGTTGGAGATTGGTAATTCCCGACTGCATTGGGCATTGTTTGTAGGCGAAACACTCTATTCCGCTTGGGATACTGACTATCTTCCTGAGTCTGTTATACAACACTTAGCTGAATGTCAAACCCTAGATGATTTACTAGAGAAAATTTTTCCGCCCAGCCAGCAAGGTGAATCTCTAACAAAAACTCTACCTCTCTGCCCTCTTCTATTAGCCTCCGTAGTTCCTAGCCAAACTGCTATTTGGCAAACTTACCCAAATACTTGCGTTATTACCTTAGACCAAATACCACTAACAGGTGTTTATCCCACACTAGGAATTGACCGCGCTTTAGCTTTGTGGGGTGCGGGGAAAGCTTGGGGTTTTCCAATGTTGGTGATTGATGCTGGTACAGCGCTAACTTTTACAGCTGCGGATGCTAACCAATGTCTGATTGGAGGCGCAATTCTTCCGGGATTAGGTTTACAGTTTGCGACTCTCGGTCAAAAGACAGGACAATTACCATTAGTAGAAATGCACAATATTGCCTCTCTACCACCACGTTTTGGGCTGACTACTACAGAAGCAATTCAAAGTGGAGTCATTTACACATTAATAGCTGGGATTAAAGATTTTATTGAGGCGTGGTGGCATTTATTTCCTGATGGGAAAATTGCAATTAAAGGTGGCGATCACACTTTATTCCTAAACTATCTGCAAGCGTTTTATCCTGAGATTGCAGCACGTTTGATTGTGGAATCAAATTTAATATTTTGGGGAATGCGGGAAATAGTAATAAATGGTGGTTAATTCGTGACTTTTTGCGCGCTCGAAGAGTTTTGATTTGGTTATAGTTGTGACAAAAAACTTGAAACACATATCACGGTTTGAGAGCGAAGGAATATGTGTAGTGGATTGGCAGCAAACTCTGAATGAGCTAGTTTAATTCGTTCAAATTATGGCTTTTTAAAATACCTTCAATAAACTCCCGAATCTCGATCGCCGTAACCCCAGCACAAGATTCTGGTAAGTCATTTCCGGCATGGGCAATCATTTTCAACTCGACTTTTGGCATTAGTTGAGCATAAACCCGGCTCTTGGCTAAAGCATCTGGTGTATCTTGGCCACCTTGTAAAATAAAAACTGGGGCATCTATCATATAAAGCCGCTTTTGCACTAATTCCGCCTCAATTTCTACTTGTCGTCGTTTGAAAAGTAACTGACAAGCTATCGGGTAACGCGACAATTCCTGACGTAATTGCAAATCCTGGGCAATTTTTTCATACCAACCCAGAATTTTAGTCAATGGAATTAGCGATCGCAACAATTTAACTATTAGTGGTGGATAATTCAATAATCGCCGCATCTTTCGGCAATACTGTTCTTGTCCTGCTATCTCTACACCCTCTGGTGCTAGCAGTACCACACCGTCAACTTTTTCTGGATACTTTAAAGCATAGCTAGCAGCAATCCAACCCCCAAGGGAATGCCCCACTAAATATACTTTTTCTAGCTTCACAGCTTGCAAAAATTCAGCTAGACACTCTACCTGTAAATCTATCGAATGGTGGATATTAGGATTCTCTGATTCACCAAACCCTAACAAATCAGGTGCAAAACAATGAAAATCTTGTGCAAGAGACTCCATCACAGATAACCATTGACTGCTCTCATTCCAAGCACCATGTAAAAAAATTATAGGAGTTTTTTCACCGACTTCACGCCAGAATAATAGCCCTTGAGAGAGCTTTCTCCGCGAGTTACGGAATAGTGTATCCATTTTAATTTAGTAGTTAACTTTTAGCATCATAATAAATAGTCATTTGTCATTGGTCATTGTTCATTGGTCATTGGTTATTTGTCATTTGTCATTTGTCATTTGTCATTTGTCATTTGTCATTTGCCATTTGTCATTTGTCATTTGTCATTTGTCATTTGTCATTGGTCATTGGTCATTGGTTATTAACAATTAGTTTTGGACAATTACAAACAGAGAAGTGTGAACCGTTCGCGTAGCCTCTCTTTGGGGCAGCCTCTAGTAGAGAAAAGAGATTTCCTTAGATCATAACTTTGGCAGCAAATGACATAGATACGCCAGCAGTTTCCCACAGGGTAGGACTAATGACTAATGACTAAGTATATTGTTATGCCAGTGTTGTCAAGCCATTCAAGTAGTCTTGCAACTGCCGAGTATGGTCGTGAGACATCTGTCCTGAAGGTAGGAAACTGGGAGAAAAAGCTTGGATTTCCATGACTTCTAAAGTATCCTGAATTTCCATTGTCCCATGTACCTCGGCTTCAACCACAATACAAATTGAATGGATTCTGGGATCGCGGTCTGGTGCAGAGTAAACTCCTACCAAACGGTTAATTTTCACCAATTCTAGTCCGGTTTCCTCGATCAATTCCCGGCGGACTGTGTTGGGAATATCTTCTCCCCAATCCACCATTCCTCCAGGCAATGCCCAAAGACCATCATCACGCCGCCGGATCAGTACTATCCGACCATCGGGTAAAATTGGGATGATACTAGTGCCAGTAATGGGATGACGAAATATTATACCCAATACTGTTTGTCCAATACGCCATAAGCTACGTGTGGACTGGACAGCTGCCGGAAAGAAAGCAATAACGTTCAATCTTCAAAATTTATGTATTGTATTCTATAGTTCTCTACCACTTACATAGACTCAACTAATAAAATTTTTGTTGAGTTTTGTTTTATACAAAAATGTTTGTGGTTTGAGATTTTATTCTCACGATTTACGTAGAATATTATTGATTCTAACATCAAGTTTCAATAGAAGCACTGTATTTATATATACATAATATTCATTGGCTCAGGAAAATTTTCAGTTTATAGCTAGTATTAGTGCTGCTGAAACTAGCTACCGCTAATAGTTTTTTAGTACACATTTAAAAAAATCATAAGAATAAGAAGTCAGAAGAGACAATTAAGTATAAAGTTGCGAAATAAATTTTGACGACTAATGCCTTTATTCTTTATTGATAAGATTGCTTTGTTTCAAGAACAACAACTAGTTAGCTAATTTACAATCTAAATTTACAATCTATTTCACAGATGGAAATCTAAGAAAAGGTATTTTTAATCTAGCTGGTGGGGATGATTATGAATTATTATTGACATAACTAGGTTAAATGCGGTAGACTAGTACACTGTTTAAAGCGTATTTATTGCTGCACTGGGCTACAGGTATATCAATAACATTGGTAGCTGATATTGCCTACGTGATGCCTAGTTGATACTTTTTTGTTGTTTATTAATGAGGTGAACATGGCCAAGCGCCGTAACCCGAAAAAAGAAAAGGCGCTACGTAACCAGGCGTATGCCAGAAAGTTTCGTAAACGAACTACGACAGGAAGAATGCAGAGAAGGTTCCAACAAAGACCACCCAAGAGTGAAGAAGAAGAAGGCGCAGCAACAGCAGCTGACACTGACTAAGCTGTCTGCTTAAATCCTTTTTATTTAGATTATTTATCTTTTAAGGCGTACAAGTGTACGCCTTTATTTATTATTGGGCATTGGCAAAGAAAACTATTCTCAATTCCCCATTGCCCCTAATCCCCACTCCCTCTATCGATCGATTTGAGCGCGGGCAGCTATGAGTGCTTTGCTTACCTGTGCAAAGCCAGTACCACCGTAACTATTACGGGCTGCTACAACTTGACGGGGGGATATCGCCTCATAAATATCTTCTGCAAATGCCGGATGTAGTTTTTGCCATTCTTCTAATTTCAAATCTTTCAGCAGTTTACCTGCGGCAATACTAGTTTTTACCACCTTACCCACAAGGTTATAAGCTTCCCGGAAAGGAACACCCCGCGCTGCCAGATAATCTGCTACATCGGTAGCATTGGAAAAATCTTCCGCCACAGCTTCTGCTAACCGCTGGGTACGAAATTCCAAGCCTTCCCTAAGCAAAATCGTCATCGCTTCTAGAGAGGCTTTGACTGTGTTAACGCTATCAAATAGACCTTCTTTATCTTCTTGTAAGTCTTTGTTATATGCCAGGGGTAGCCCCTTCATAATCACCAACATTGCTTGCAGATGGCCGAATACACGTCCTGTTTTCCCCCGTACCAATTCTGGGACATCGGGGTTTTTCTTTTGGGGCATGATACTGGAACCAGTAGCACAGCTATCTTTGAGGGTGACAAAGCGAAATTCCTCAGATGACCAAAGAATGACTTCTTCTGCAAGACGGCTGAGGTGAACCATAATCAAGCTAGCCGCACACAAGAATTCGATCGCAAAATCGCGATCGCTCACTCCATCGAGGCTATTGGCATAAATATCGTCAAAATTCAGTAGTTTGGCTGTGTAGTGGCGATCGATGGGGAAAGTGGTTCCCGCTAAAGCACCGCACCCCAAAGGTGAGATATTCACACGGCGAGAAACATCTCCTAAGCGTTCGCAGTCACGTTGCGCCATTTGAAAGTATGCCAAAAGGTGGTGAGCTAAACTCACAGGTTGGGCGCGTTGTAGGTGAGTATAGCCAGGAATCAGAGTTTCAACGTGCTTTTCGGCTATATCTAGTAAAACACCTTGAAATTCTCGCAATTCGCTTTTAATTTGTTGGATTTGGTCGCGGAGGTAGAGTCTGGTATCAGTGCCAACTTGATCGTTACGCGATCGCGCCGTATGCACTTTTTTACCCACATCGCCGACAATTTCTGTCAATCGGTGTTCAACTGCAAAATGTACATCTTCAGCATCGACACCAGGCTGAAATTTACCCTGGCGGTACTCTTGGCGAATTTGTTCTAAACCGGCAACCAGTTGCTCTCCTTCTTCTGGGGAGATAATGCCCGTATGAGCGAGCATTTTGGCATGAGCTTGAGAACCAGTCAGGTCATATTCTATTAATTCAATATCAAAACCTATACTGGCATTAAAACGAGCGATCGCTGGATGCAACGCTGATTCAAACCGCTGGCTCCAAGTTTGTTCTTTGGTCATAAATATGAGGGAAGGGCATCAATTTTAGATTTTAGATTTTGGATTAATCCAAAATCCAAAATCCAAAATCCAAAATTACTTTAACCGTAGCTAGTTAGATTCCGAATCATATAGCCAATGACTAAACCAATCAACAATGCCCACACTTGACCTGTTTGTATAAAGTGGTTCCAAGACTTTTGAATCTGACCCATCAGGTCTGGATCTGTAATTGTTTGTGCTAGGGCTGTCCAATTTACAGGCAAATGCCAAAGTAACTGAGATGTCAAATCGCTGTAGTGGATCATATTTGGTGCTTAAGAAGTTATGAGTGGCAAATTCCAGTATCAGTTTATTTTTTACATTAAATACTGATATTTACTGAAATATTGGATATAACTTCAATGTCTTAACTCAAGATGCAGCCGATGCCAACCGCAATTTCTCGGCAGTCCGCAAAATTTGCCCCGCTAACACTGCTGCACCAAAACCATTGTCGATATTTACTACGCCTACTCCCGCTGCACAAGAGTTGAGCATTGTCAATAAAGGCGCTAAACCATTAAAACTTGCACCATAACCGATGCTGGTGGGTACAGCAATGACTGGACAACTCGCTAAACCAGCGACAACGCTAGGTAAAGCGCCTTCCATCCCCGCCACGACAATCAACACCGATGCTGACTCAATCAGGTGACGGTTACTTAATAAACGGTGAATTCCAGCAACGCCAACATCCCAGAGGCGCTTTACCTGAAAACCAGAAAGTTCAGCGGTGACAGCGGCTTCTTCAGCAACAGGTAAATCGGCAGTACCAGCAGAAAGAATGCCGATTTCACCCTGGAATTGTGGTTCGATGGTAGGAGGAGCGATCGCACAAATTCGCGCCGATTGGTAATATCGTAAATTGCTAACTTTTGATTGCAGTGCCTCATAAACTGCTGGTTCAATGCGAGTCGCCATCACCACGGGGTTGCGAAGGCGCATCACCTCCATAATTTGAGCAATTTGATCGGGAGTTTTACCAGGGCCCCAAATCACTTCTGGGAAACCAGTTCTTAGCTGGCGATGGTGGTCAATTTTGGCAAATTCACCAACAGATTCATAAGTTAAGTTTTTGAGTGAGTCTAATGCCGTATCTGGGGTAACTTTACCATTGGCAACCGCTTCGAGGAGCGATCGCAATATTTTTTCATCAGTCATTTGTCATCTGTCCTTTGTCCTTTGTCCTTTGTCATTTGTTTTTTGTCATTGATTTTTTTCTCTGCAAGTAATGACCAATGACTAATGACTAATGACTAATGACTAATTTGTTATTTTGATTTCATGAATGTTCCAGAATGCGCCACCCAATGCAGAGTATTGGATACCTTCAAAGCGATTACGCACTGCTGACATTGATAAGGGGTTAACTAGATAAATAAACGGTAAGTTTTCTTGGGTAATCCTTTGGGTTTCGGCATAAATTTCTTTCCGCTTTGCTGGGTCTAGTTCCCTTGCCCCTTGAATGTATAACTTAGCGATTTCTGCTTCCCAAGGGGACACTTCCCAACCTTCAATTGGCTTTTGTCCGGCTTGAGGTTTTTGATTAAACATGTGTAATCCTCCTTCAGGCGACCAGACATTAGCCCCATCATTTGGTTCTAAACCACCAGTCAGACCCAGCATAGAAACTTCCCAGTCTAATGAATTTGACAGCTTATCTGTGTAAGTATTCCATGCTAGAGGAGTAAAATCAACTTGAATACCAATTTTACTCAAGTCTTGTTTAATCTGCGATCCAATTGCTTCGCGGATTTTGTTACCAGCATTGGTAAGCAACGAGAAGCGGACGCGGTTTCCTTGAGCATCGATTAGTTGGTTGTTGTTATATTTGAATCCTGCTTTTAGTAGCAGTTCCTTCGCCTTTTCTATATTGTAGTTATAAACTTTTAGTCCTTCTTTAGGCGACAAATAATAAGGGCTTTGCACGGAAATGGGTGAATTTTGTGGTTGACCCAAACCACGAAAAGTATTATTAATCATTGTTTGTCGGTCAATTGCATAGGCTACTGCCTGCCGAAACTCTACAGTATTGAACCAACGCGATTTAACTGGATCAACCAGCGGTTTTCCATTCCTTTTACCTTTATTCAAATTGAATAAAACAAACGTCGTACCAGTTGCTGGGCCACCATTAAAAATTTTGAAATTCCCTTGTTCTTCCTGCACCTTTAGCAAAGAAAAATAATCTGGTGAAACTCCCACAGTATCCAATCCGCCAGAACGAAATTGTAGTAAAGATGTATCTGTTGATTCTACAATTTGCCAGACAACCCGTTCAATATAAGGCTGGGGTTCTCCTTTCGGGCCTTTGCGCCAATAGTATGGGTTGCGCCTGAACACTACACGTTGACTCGTGTCATAGCGTTCTAGCTTGTAAGGGCCGTTAACGATAATTTGATCTGGAGGCGTATCAACGCCCCACTTTGACAAAAATATGGGCTTACCCTCTTGGTCTTTTGTCTTGATAAACGGTTCTAGGGTATGAGCAGGTAAAATTGGCAGTCCTAGAGTTCCCAAAAACGGTGCAAAGGGTTCTGGAGTTGTGAATTCAATCCGTTGAGCATCGATTTTTCGTACCTTTGGTAATGCTCGACTTTCACCAATCCGTAACACATCTCTAGCATCTGCGGGAATCGCTTCGTTCAGGTAAATTTGGTTGAAGGTAAATACTACATCATCTGCTGTTAAGGGTTTCCCATCAGACCATTTCAATCCCTGACGTAGGGTAAAAACAAACCGCAATTTATCATCAGCAATTTCCCAAGATTCTGCTAAAGCAGGCTCGATTTTGCCAGTTATGGGATTTTCAGTAGTTAATCCTTCATAAATCAGAGGAAAAACATTGGGAGATTCCTGGCTGAGAGGGTAGTTAAAAGTTTTAGGATCACTGAGAATGGCACTTACCAATTGCGGCACTTGAGCGGCTGAACTTTTGAAGTTAGTAGGGTTGCAGGCGGTAAGTGTAAGTGCTGTTGCTGAAGTCAAAATTATTGGCAACCAAAAATGTTTAATTGCCAGAAATATTGTGCTAAAAAATTTCATAATTTCAAATTTATTTCCATCCTATTCAGTCTTGAATATCTTTATCAGGGGCTAAAACAAAAGTTACTCTGAAGCAACTAACAAGACGACAGCATAAGCACATATTCCTTCTTCGCGTCCAACAGGGCCTAATTTTTCATTGGTGGTAGCTTTGATACCAATTTGATTTGGTTGTAATTCTAAAACCGCCGCTAGTTTGTCACGCATATTGTGAATATGTGGTTTTAATTTTGGACGTTCTGCTACTACCACCGAGTCAATATTTCCGATCTGCCAGCCTTGATCCCGAATCAGTTGATGTACTTGAGTTAATAGTACTAAACTATCTGCTCCCGCCCATTTGGGATCGCTAGGGGGAAAATAATGACCAATATCGCCCAAAGATAATGCCCCAAGCATGGCATCCATAATTGCATGGGTAAGCACATCAGCGTCACTGTGACCTAATAAACCCAGTTCATGGGGAATTTGAATTCCACCTAAAATCAAAGCGCGATCGCTCACCAATCGATGGATATCGTAGCCGTTACCAATACGAATTTTTGTCATTTGTCATTTGTCATTTGTCATTTGTCAGGAGTTAGAAATATATTATTCTCTCCCTGCTCCCCTGCTCCCCTGCTCCCCCTGCTCCCCCTGCTCCAATTTCTCCAAGAGATCGGGGCGGCGATCGCGGGTTTTTTTAATTTGTTGTTCGTAACGCCACTTTGCGATCGCTGCGTGATTCCCACTGAGCAAAACATCAGGCACTTTCAAACCGCGAAAATTTGCAGGACGAGTATATTGAGGATAGTCCAATAACCCTTCCTCGAAACTTTCTGCTGTGAGGGACTCTGTTTTAGCCACGGTTCCTGGTATTAGCCGCACCACGCCATTAATCAAAGCCATTGCTGGAATTTCCCCGCCAGTGAGAATAAAATCGCCTAAAGATACTTCACGAGTTACCAAATGCAGCACCCTCTCATCCACTCCTTCGTAATGCCCGCAAATAACTACTAACTGGTCATAATTTGTCACCAATTCTTTCAAAAGAGGCTGATTGATTGTTTGACCCTGTGGACTCATCAAAATTACTTCTCTTCGGGCTAGAATTGGCAGCGACTCCACAGCGGTAAAAATAGGTTCTGGCTTCATTAGCATCCCAACGCCGCCACCATAAGGTTCATCATCTACCTTTCGGTGCTTGTCAGTGGTAAAGTCTCGTGGGTTAATCAGATGCACTTCGGCAATCTGTTTGGCTAAAGCTTTACCTAGCAGCCCAGAATTGAGAACAGAGTTAAAACAGTCAGGAAAAAGCGTAACTATATCAAAGCGCACAGTTATTCGTATTCGAGGACACTAATCTTAAATTTGAATGTCTAGCAAACATCAGCAAGCCAAGGTCGGGGCAAACTCCAGTTAAACTTTATCAATAGTATCTAAAACTACCAGACCTCTTGGATTTTAGATGGGATCAAAAGTTTTTCTAATTACTTAATTTATGTTTAAATGTTGTCACAACTACATTTAAATTAATAATCATATCAAGTTAACAACTTCCAGGATGCATCGAGCCAGCCTCAGAAAAAAGCGTAGTCTTAACTGCTCGTCCCCAACCCTAGAGTGGGAATCTAGCCCCATAAAGACTATTTTGCCCTGCTGCAAGTGGACAGGTGAAAAACAAGGCGCTGGCTTTGAGAAAAGGGAACGAACACGTTTAGACTGAGGCAACGCGAGCGTTAAGCGAGAATTTGGAGAGTGGCTGACCCAGTTCCAAACTTCCAAAAAGTGTCCTCTCAAAAAAGCAAAGCGCAAAGATCATCAGGCAACTGAGCCTTGTTAAATTCACCTGAGAGTTGTTGACAGGAGAAACACAATGCCGCAATTACAAGCTAAATCGCTAGAAATGAGGACACCCCAAGCAACTAAAACCGCCGTTCTGGTTATCGGAGGTGCTGAAGATAAAGTTCATGGGCGCGAAATCCTACGAACTTTTTTTGGACGTGCCGGTGCTAGTAAGGCTTATATTACAATTATTCCATCTGCCTCTCGCGAACCCGCTATCATCGGTGGTCGGTATATTCGCATTTTTGAAGAAATGGGTGCTCAGAAGGTAGAGATTTTAGACATTCGCGAACGGGAACAGTGTGAAGCCTCCCAGATCAAAGCATCCTTAGAAGCCTGTAGTGGGGTATTTTTGACAGGAGGAGACCAACTGCGTCTTTGTGGCGTATTGGCAGATACGCCAGCAATGGAAATTATTCGTCAGCGGGTGAGGGCGGGGCAACTTACGTTAGCAGGCACCAGTGCAGGAGCGGCAGTAATGGGGCATCACATGATTGCTGGCGGCGGTAGTGGAGAGTCACCCAATCGTTCCCTAGTAGATATGGCAACGGGTTTGGGATTTATTCCTGAAGTCATCGTTGACCAACACTTTCACAACCGTAATCGGATGGGGCGACTGATTAGTGCGATCTCAGCTCATCCCGATCGCTTAGGTATTGGCATTGACGAAGATACTTGTGCTGTGTTTGAACGCGATGGTTGGCTACAAGTTATGGGTAAAGGCAGTGTCACCATTGTTGATCCCACTGAACTTACCCACACCAACGAACCCCATGTCGGTGCTAATGAACCGTTAACCGTGCATAATTTACGTCTCCATATCCTCAGCTACGGCGATCGCTTCCACTTGTACCAGCGGACTGTATTGCCTGCTGTACACCGAATCTCCAGCTGACGGGATAGAGTATCTGAGGTTACACTGAGTTGACCGCACATTTATTTCTTACCGTAGAAAAATGATAAGAATACCATGTAAAGAGAAAAAACTGTTTGTGATGAACAGTTTAGCGGTCAATTCCAGTAAGAAACTAGAATTTTGGTTCCGAATCTCCATCTACCTATTCCCATGAGAATCCTCAAGATCCAGACCTTACGCGGCCCAAACTATTGGAGCATTCGACGCCACAAACTGATCGTCATGCGCCTCGATTTAGAAACCCTTGGCGAGACGCCCTCGAATGAAATCCCTGGCTTTTATGAAGGATTAGTTGAGGCGCTGCCGAGTCTGGAAGGCCATTATTGTTCACCTGGCTGTCGTGGCGGTTTTTTGATGCGAGTGAAAGAAGGCACTATGATCGGTCACATAGTGGAACACGTAGCTCTAGAACTCCAGGAATTAGCTGGTATGCATGTCGGCTTTGGCCGCACCCGCGAAACTGCCACACCCGGAATTTACCAAGTAGTGATCGAGTACCTGAATGAGGAAGCGGGACGTTACGCTGGACGAGCCGCAGTCCGGCTGTGCCAGAGTATCGTTGATCGAGGCCGTTATCCCAAGGCAGAACTAGAGCAAGATATCCAAGACCTGAAAGACTTCACCCGTGATGCTTCCTTAGGCCCTTCTACGGAAGCGATCGTTAAAGAAGCAGAAAAAAGAGGTATTCCCTGGATGTCTCTGGAAGCCCGCTTTTTGATTCAGCTAGGCTATGGCGTGAATCAGAAGCGAATGCAGGCCACAATGACCGACAACACCAGCATTCTGGGCGTAGAACTAGCTTGCGATAAAGAAGCCACTAAACGCATTCTCGCTGCCGCTGGTGCGCCAGTTCCCAGAGGTACGGTGATCAACTTCTTAGACGATTTGGAACAAGCCATTGAATACGTTGGCGGCTATCCCATCGTTATCAAGCCTCTGGACGGTAATCACGGACGCGGGATCACCATTGATATCAGAACTTGGGAAGAAGCTGAAGCCGGATACGAAGCTGCTAGACAGGTTTCCCGATCAATTATTGTCGAAAGATATTACGTTGGGCGTGACCACAGAGTATTGGTGGTAAATGGCAAAGTAGTAGCAGTAGCCGAGCGCGTCCCAGCTCACGTTATTGGCAATGGCAGATCAACCATCTCCGAACTAATTGAGGAAACAAACCTTGATCCAAATCGGGGTGAAGGACATGATAACGTCCTGACCAAGATTGAACTAGACCGCACTAGCTACCAACTCTTAGAAAGGCAAGGCTACACCCTAAATAGCGTGCCACCCAAGGGCACTATTTGTTATCTCAGGGCAACGGCAAACTTGAGTACAGGTGGTAGTGCTGTAGACCGTACTGATGAAATTCATCCAGAAAATCTTTGGTTGGCACAACGGGTAGTTAAGATTATCGGCTTAGATATCGCCGGACTCGATATCGTCACTACGGATATTAGCCGTCCGTTGCGGGAAGTCGATGGCGTAATTGTCGAAGTTAACGCCGCTCCCGGTTTTCGGATGCACGTTGCTCCAAGCGTGGGTATTCCCCGTAACGTCGCTGGCGCAGTGATGGATATGCTGTTTCCTAACGAGCAATCTAGCCAAATTCCGATTCTCAGTGTCACAGGCACTAATGGCAAAACCACTACTACCCGACTACTAGCACATATTTATAAACAGACTGGGAAAGTAGTTGGATATACTACTACTGATGGAACATATATCGGTGATTACTTAGTAGAAGCTGGTGATAACACAGGCCCTCAAAGTGCCCACGTCATCCTCCAAGATCCCACAGTGGAAGTAGCGGTACTGGAAACGGCTCGCGGTGGCATTCTCCGCTCTGGATTGGGCTTTGAAGCAGCAAATGTGGGCGTGGTTTTAAATGTAGCCTCCGACCACTTAGGAATTGGCGATATAGATACAATTGAGCAGTTAGCTAACCTCAAAAGTGTAGTAGCGGAAGCCGTATTCCCGGATGGTTACGCGGTACTCAATGCCGACGATCGCCGCGTCGCCGCCATGTCAGAAAAAACTAAGGCTAATATTGCTTACTTCACCATGAACCCCGACTCGGAACTAGTGCGAAAGCACATCCAAAAGGGTGGAGTCGCAGCAGTATATGAAAATGGCTATTTGTCAATTGTTAAAGGTGATTGGACACACCGCATAGAAAGAGCCGAAAATATACCTTTAACAATGGGCGGACGTGCGCCGTTTATGATTGCCAACGCTTTAGCTGCAAGTTTGGCAGCATTCGTGCAAAACGTCACAATTGAACAGATTCGGGCTGGTTTGAGGACTTTTCGGGCTTCAGTTAGTCAAACGCCGGGACGGATGAATCTGTTTAATTTAGGTAACTACCACGCTTTGGTAGACTATGCTCACAACGCAGCCAGTTACGAAGCCGTCGGTTCCTTTGTGCGGAACTGGACTACAGGACAACGAATTGGCGTAATTGGTGGGCCAGGCGATCGCCGTGACGAAGACTTTGTTACTTTGGGCAAATTAGCAGCACAAATTTTTGATTACATCATCATCAAAGAAGACGATGACACACGGGGACGGGCACGGGGATCAGCCGCCCAATTGATTATTCAAGGCATCACCGAAGTTAAGCCTGATAGCCGCTATGAATCAATTCTGGATGAAACCCAAGCGATAAATAAAGGCTTAGACATGGCTCCTGATAACAGTCTGGTGGTAATTTTACCAGAAAGCGTCACTAGGGCTATTAAGTTAATTAAGCTGCGTGGTTTAGCGAAAGAAGAGACACACCAACAAAATCCTGGCACAACTGTCATCGATTCCCAAAATGGAATCACACCTTCTTCTGTTGTGAATACCTTGCTGTAGTCAGGAATCAGGAGGAAGCAGTGCGCTGACTCCTGTCTTCTGACTCCTTTAATTACTGTTTTTCTTCTTCCTGATTGGTTTCCTCGCTGGGGGTTTTCATCTCCTCCTTAAAACCTCGTAGGCTTTTGCCCAGTGCAGTTCCCAGTTCGGGAATTTTTTTTGGGCCGAAAATTAGAATAGCAACTATGCTAATTACAGCTATTTCTGGCCATCCCAGTCCAAACATATAAATTTCCTCTAAGGCTTCTGTAATTAAATATAGACATTGATGGCTCAAATCCGATGAGTGCAACTAACTTCTAATTGGATTGGTAATTGGCAAACCTAACCAATCACTTAATTCCTGAGCTAGCCATTCCAGTTCCGCTTCAGATTTAATCGCACCACCAATACTACCAAGTTGATATTTTTTTACTCCTACCCAAATATCCAATTGTGCTGGAACGGCAATTCTAGTGCCTTCAGAGTCTTTAGTAAAATGTTTTGGAATATAAACCAACTTAGTAATACTTTGTCTTGGCGATGCACGGGGACGATAAAATTTCCAAGCAAATAACTCCCAGGTTAAGGCAATTTGTTCGGGATTTAAGCGTAAACAAATGCGTCCAAACAAATTAAAGAAAAGTTTATACACCATCATAAACCCAGCACCCCAAAAAGGAAGTGAGAACAAGGCAAAGGGTATGTTGACAGGAAAAGGCGCTGAGAGTGCCCCAATTGTCCAAAAGAGGATAAATGAATTCCAGACGATCGCAAATAAACCTGTGAATATTATTGATGGATCAAAACCAGCTGGTGGAACGATAATTTCTAGAGAGTCTGCATTTTTCGTTAGTTGAATCTTACTCCCATCTGGTTTGCCAACAACCAAAGTAGGCAAGTTTGCCGGTTGTGGTTTCTCCAAAGCTGCGATCGCTTGTTCAGCAGAACTCAAACGCCGTTCTAAACTGGGTTCAATCATCCAATTTAACCAACTAGTCAGGCTGGGACTCAAATTAGCCAGTTGTTCAAACTGAATGCGAAAATCCTTTTGAGGTAAATCGGCTGGGTGATTGCCCGTAACTAAATAAATTAAGGTTGCACCTAAACTATAGAGGTCTGATGCTGCAACAGTGCGTCCGCCAAATTGCTCTGGTGGCATATAGCCATAAGTTCCTACCACAGTTCTTGTCCCGGTTTCGGTAGCCAGGACTGTCTGCACTGAGCCAAAATCTACCAAATAAACTTGACCGATACTATTACCAGAGCGATCGCCCAATAAAATATTGCTAGGCTTAATATCACGGTGAATCACAGGCGGATAAAGCCCATGTAGGTAAACGAGAATCTCTAAAAGTGCTTTGGCTATATATTTGACTTCAGCTTCTGTAAAAGTCCGCCCAGTTTGTAAGCATTGCTCTAAGGTTTGTGCAGGGATATAAGTTTGTACTAGAGCAAATCCTTTGATGGTTGGTAAATTTACCTCAAAATAGTTTAAATAGCCAGGAATTGAGGGATGTGCTAGGTTTTTTAAAGTTTCGGCTTCTCGCTCAAACAGCTTGAGTGAATCCCATTCAAAGTCACTACCAAAAGAGAGTAACTTGATAACAACTAATTCCTGAGTTTGCAAATCACGAGCTAATAATGTCCGCCGCCCTGCTTTTTTTCCTAATAGCTGCTGAACTTCATAGCGATCGCTTAATATTTCGCCAATCATTATGTTTTCTTCTAATGCTACGGTTGAAAAGTTTTTATAGCTTATTGCTTTTCAATTTGGCAAATCGATATCTTTAGTATAATTGCGTAATTCTATGCCCTCCCAACTTTGGCCCTATATTACCCCTGGTATTCCTGATGAATTGTTTGAACATTTGCCAGGAATTCCTCTGAGTCAGCGAGAAGTCCGACTGCTATTAATTTCCCAACTGCGACTAAAATCAGATTCCGTGTTGTGGGATATTGGCGCAGGGACGGGTACAATTCCGGTAGAGGTGGGGCTATTGTGTCCAGGTGGAAAGATTATCGCTATAGAAAGAGATGAAGAAGTAGCTAATCTAATTAAGCGTAACTGCGATCGCTTTGATGTGAAAAATGTCGAAGTTGTTGAAGGCAGCGCCCCAGAGTGTTTACATGATCTCAAAATTACCCCTCACCGTGTTTGTATCGAGGGAGGCCGACCCATTCAGGAAATTCTGCAAGCAGCTTGGCATTATTTGCCGCCATCCGGTCGGGTTGTAGCCACAGCTGCTAATCTAGAAAGTCTGTATGCTATTTCCCAAAGCTTTTCTCTGTTGAGGGCTAGAAATATCGAAGTCGTCCAGTCTGCGGTTAACCGCCTAGAGACACGAGGCTTTTCTCAAACCTTTACCGCCGTTGATCCCATTTTTATCCTCAGTGGTGAGAAACTGGACTAGGGACTGGGGACTAGGGACTGGGGACTAGGGACTAGGGACTGGGAAAAAGTTTTCCAAATACCCAATACCCAATACCCAATACCCAATCCCCAATCCCCAATCCCCAGTACCCAGTACCCAATCCCAAATACTTCTATGCCTTGGTCTCGGATTATAAGTGGAATTGTTGCGATCGCTCTTGCTCTTTCAGCAACCCTTTTGGGGGGTTGGTACTTTACCATCATCTTTGCGGTCATCATCTTTTTGGGTCAACAGGAATATTTTAATTTGGTGCGAGCCAGAGGTATCGCTCCTGCCGCAAAAACCACTATGGCTGTCAGCCAAATATTGCTGGTGATTTGTACCCTTGATGGCAGTTTAGCTGACGCTGTAATGCCAATAGCTGGCACACTTATTTGTTTTTACCTGCTGTTTCAGCCAAAGTTTGCCACCATCGCTGATGTTTCCGCTTCTATTATGGGGCTATTTTACGTAGGTTATTTGCCGAGTTACTGGGTGCGGTTACGAGCAATTGATACTGCTGCTTTTAGCAATCTTCCTTTCGGAGGATACTGGCCCGCAACCTGGACAGATTTCTGGGAAAAGGCAAATTCCGCTTCTTTATCACAAGGTTTTACAGCAACACTGCTGACTTTTTTGTGTATTTGGGCAGCCGATATTGGTGCATACACCATTGGTAAATTCTTTGGTAAAACTCGTCTATCTGATATTAGCCCGAAAAAAACTGTAGAAGGTGCTGTCTTTGGCATTACTTCAAGTGTTGCCGTAGCTATAGCAGGAGCCTATTATCTCCACTTGCCCAGATCCCCTTTTACTGGTCTAGCATTGGGTTTGCTGATTGGCATTGCTAGTCTTTTAGGGGATCTAACTGAATCTCTACTCAAGCGGGATGCTGGAGTCAAAGATTCTGGACAGTTAATTCCCGGTCACGGTGGTATTTTAGACCGTACCGACAGCTATATTTTCACTGCTCCTTTAGTTTATTATTTTGTGACATTACTTTTGCCACTACTTAGTAAATAGTTAGTTGGGAATTGGGTACTGGGTATTGGGTACTGGGTACTGGGGATTGGGTACTGGGGATTGGGTATTGGGAAAACTTTTTCCCAGTTCCTAGTCACTAGTCCCCAGTCCCTAGTCCCCAGTCCTCAGTCCCCAGTCCCTCTTTTTTCGAGAGACGCCATATCATTTAAAATAAGTTACTAATATTTTTAATCCATCATCAAGGGTTAACGTTAATCCGCCCACGACACACCAGCTTTCCTGGGATCAGCGTTAGTTCTTCGATATCGACATCTGAGCCAAGATCCAGATTGTACTCATGATTGTCTTCCAATATATTTCCTTGCTCGTGGTTGATTTGGATCTGTGCTACTTGCAACTCATGCCCACTGAGTAACTGTAACCCCAGACAAATCTCTAGAGGCGTTGTTTCACTATTGGTTACTCTCAAACCTCGCAGTATAATTTGGTTGTTCCCAATCAGAATTTCTTGCCAATTAATTGGTTGTGACTGTGGGTAATGTGTTGGCAAAACCTTAACCAATAAATCACTCAAAGCAGTTGATAATAAATCAGATGAGAGAGAAGCATTGAGATCCTTCTCGTCTACGATTAAATCACCAGCTACTTGTACTGTTTCTAACAGTCGCAGGGGTTTTCCCTTGAGTACGGAGCCGATATTTATCCGAATATTTTCTGCTATTAATTGAATTTTTGTAATGAGGAGGCCTTGATAAACTGCATGACTAGCAAAAATAGATACCAAAGGAATGCGTCCAGAGAAAAGTTGACGATCGCTCGCTTTTATCTCCACTTCTAATTCCGATATTTGGCTCACTTGTGTTCTCAACCAAAGCTTTAGTGCTTTTGTAAGTACCTGCGTAATTATGCGGATTTTATTTGCATTTGTTGTTTGTGAATTTTGCTCTGACATCTACTAACCAATCTATGTATGAGTATTTGCTCAACAACCGAATAGAAATTAAACAAGCCTTAAATGTAACATTTATGCCTACTCGCTACAAAATGCAAATATCATTTAATTGTTAACAGTAAATAAGCAATTTCCACATGGAGGTACGGTTACAAAAAATTCTTGCTCAATGGGGCATCGCCTCACGTCGTGAAGCCGAGGAAATGATTAGGCACTCACGGGTGCGGATTAATGGGGTATTGGCCCATTTAGGTCAAAAGGTTGATCCCCAAAAAGATGCGATCGCAATTGATGGTAAACCTGTATCCGAAAAGCAGCGTCCGGCTTTAATATATCTATTGCTGCACAAACCAGTGGGCGTAGTTTCGACTTGCTACGACCCTCACGGCAGACCAACAGTCCTGGATCTACTACCGAAAGAATTACGAGAGGGTTCAGGTATTCACCCAGTGGGGCGTCTAGATGCAGACTCTACAGGAGCATTAATCCTGACCAATGACGGAAATCTGACATTTGGACTAACCCATCCCCGCCACAGTATTTCCAAGACATATCATGTTTTGGTCAAAGGACATCCTCCAGAAGCAGTTCTACAAATGTGGCGTCAGGGTGTGATGTTGGAGGGAAAAAAAACCAGGACTGCGAAGGTACACCTTGTAGAACGTCGTACCGAGCAAAGCTTGTTAGAAATAGTGTTGCAGGAGGGAAGAAATCGTCAAATTCGCCGTATAGCTAAACAGTTAGGATATCCAGTAATCCAACTACATCGGACTGCGATCGGCACAATTCAATTACAAACTCTAAAAGCACCCTTTTTGTCAGAGGGTCAATATCGTTCCCTCACAGATGATGAGATTCACTTTTTGCAAGAGCAAATAACGCAACCTAATTATTGATTCAGTGGAGTTAAGGAGTGTCAGTAGGCATGAAATGGCTAAGAAAGAAGAATAATCACCAGCCATCACTTTCATTAGAGCAACAACGAGCCGAAAAGTTGGCAGAAATGGGCGCTCAACTTTGGGCATTGCGGCAAGAACAGGGGTTGTCTCTAGAGCAAGTGGTTGTATTAACCAGGGTTCCCCGGCGATTATTGCAGGCGATCGAAGAAGGTAATTTAAACGATCTGCCAGAACCAGTCTATATTCAGGGTTTGATTAGGCAATTTGCCGATGCACTAGGACTGAATGGAGTCGAATTTTCTGGCACTTTTCCGATCAGTTCTGCACAACTGAACCCCCAAGGTATGAGGAATATTTCACGCCTTGATCAACTACGTCCGATTCATCTTTACTTTCTTTACATATTGCTAATTGTATGCTCTGTAAATGGCTTATCTCAGTTATTAAATAACGCAGTACTACAAGCAAGTAATAGCCAAAATCAGCCATACCTAAAACAAAAGTCTATTGATAAACCAGAACCAACCAAACCAAAAGAGTCATTAAAAGTTCAACCTGTCAGCGATACCCTTAACAGCATTCAACAGGGACAGACTTTACAGATTGGTGTCACCTTGAAAGCATCATCCTGGATTCGCGTTGTAGCCGATGGCAAAATCGAGTTTGAGGGTATTCTCCCAGAGGGAACTCACCGAATTTGGAAAGCTCAAGAGCAACTGACAGTGAAAACTGATAATGCTGGTGGTGTTTTGATGAGCGTCAATCAAGAGAAAGCTAAGGAAATGGGAGAGCCGGGGAAAGAGGAAGAAGTGAGGATTGCTGCCAAGCCTAAGTTTTGAGATGAGGGAGATGAGGGAGATGAGGAAGATGAGGGAGTTTTTTCTCCCCCTGCTCCCCCTGCTCCCTCATCTCCCCACTCCTCACTGGTCTTGCGGGGCGCGTCCATTGAGTCTTGTAAGAACTTTCAAGCGATCGCGCAATTCGTCTGTCAACGCTCCTGCTTGATAGCGCCACTCCCAGTTACCCTCTGCAACACTAGGAAAATTCATCCGCGCTTCGTTTCCTAATCCCAAGACATCTTGCAAAGGAATAATTGCTTGGTTGGCTATGGAACTCAAAGCTAGGCGAATCAAATCCCATTGAATGCCTTCAGAACAGATACAACCTAAATAAAGCCATAAGTTATGCTTTTCGTAGTCGCTAGCTGAATTGAACCAGCCTACAGTTGTGTCATTATCGTGAGTGCCGGTATAAACTACAGCATTTCGCGGGTAATTGAATGGTAAAAATGGATTACCGGGATCAGAACCAAAGGCAAACTGCAAAACCTTCATCCCAGGAAATTCATACTTGTCCCGCAGCGCTTCTACCTCTGGTGTAATTACTCCCAAATCTTCCGCCAAGACGGGTAGCTTGCCCAACTTCTGTTTGATCGCTTCAAAAAAAGCATCTCCAGGTGCTTCCACCCATTCGCCATTCATGGCAGTTTCTTCACCTTTGGGTACTGACCAATAAGCCTCGAAACCCCGGAAGTGGTCAATGCGAATTATATCTACATAATCCAGCATTGCCTCAAAGCGTTGTACCCACCACTTAAAGTCTTGTTTTTGCAATTCCTCCCAGTTATAAACCGGGTTTCCCCACAATTGACCGGTGGCGCTAAAGTAATCTGGTGGGACTCCTGCCATTTGGGCAGCTTCTCCTGTCTCTTCGTCTAAGCAAAAGATGTCGGGATGCGCCCAGACATCAGCACTATCATGAGCTACGTAGATGGGGATATCGCCGATAATGTCAATGCCGCGCATGTTAGCGTAGCTTTTCAGGTCTGACCATTGTCGGAAAAACTCAAATTGGACAAACTTGTAATAGAAAATATCTCCGTTGAGGCGACGCTCTACCTGAGCTAATGCTTCCGGTTCCCGCTTGACAAATTCTGTTTCCCATGTATGCCAGCTTGCGCCATTGTGAGCATCTTTCAGCGCCATAAATAAGGCGTAATTATCTAGCCAGTAAGCTTTGCTGTCGCAAAAACCTGCAAACTCTTTTTGTTGGATAGGCGTAGCATTCACTCTAAAATTTTCACAGGCTTTTTTGAGTAGCCCAATCTTAATTGGCACAACCTGGTCGAAATCTACCTTTTCTCCTGGAAATCCTGGTAAATTAGCAAAGTCTTCTTCAGATAGCAAACCCTCTTCTAAGAGTTTTTCTGGGCTAATTAGCAGAGGATTTCCTGCCATTGCCGAGTAGCACATATACGGGGAATTGCCGTATCCAGTGGGGCCTAAAGGTAAAACTTGCCAATATTGTTGATGGCTCTCTTTAAGGAAATCAATGAAGCGATAGGCTTCTAAGCCTAAATCCCCAACGCCAAATCGGCTAGGAAAGGAAGTAGGATGCAGCAAAATGCCACTGGATCTAGGAAAAGGCATATTTAACCTGAATTATGTGAAGGAGCAATTGTCTGATGGACACGCTGTGCGATCGCATCGAATTTATCACGGAACAGTATTTGGAGGTAAAGTCATTTGTCGTTTGTCATTTGTCCTTTGTGAATGACCAATGATCAATGACCAATGACCAATGACTAATGACCAATGACTAAATAACTATGACTTACCGAAATCCTGCACCGACAGTTGATATCATCATTGAACTAGTAGATCGACCTCATCGGCCAATAGTGTTAATTGAAAGACATAATCTACCCTTAGGTTGGGCTATTCCTGGTGGTTTTGTGGATTATGGTGAAGCGGTGGAAGTGGCGGCGCGGCGAGAAGCTGAGGAAGAAACGGGTTTACAGGTGGAATTAGTTGAACAATTACTGGTGTATTCTGACCCCAATCGCGATCCGCGTCAGCATACCATTAGCATTGTATTTTTGGCGACAGCAGTGGGGGAACCAAAGGCTGGGGATGATGCTAAGGGTGTAGGAATTTTTGAGTCTTGGCGTGTCCCTGGTAATTTATGTTTTGACCACGATCGCATTCTGCGCGATTATTGGCGATATCGGCATTATGGGATACGTCCGAGGTTGGGGTAAGAGGCAATACGGTTCGGTTAAGGCAAGAGACGCGATGAATCGCCGTCTCTACAATAATCAGTCTT
>NZ_JBDNJQ010000412.1:0-729 GCF_051172895.1 Nostoc sp. CALU 1950
TAGTTGGTTGATGAGAAGGGTCTCTAGTTGCCTTGCAATACTCTTGCCTGGTACTATAACATATAAGAATAGAGAATTTTCCATGCCTTCCTTGGAACGATGAGCACGCACTCGGCCAACAAGATCATCCGTCTGCATTTAAAGTTTTCTTTCAAAGAACAGTTGAAGAAGAATATGATTCTAGATTAATACGAACAGAGAGAGAACCTAACCTCTCCGACATATAATGTCTTATCAGGTCTGAAGTGTACATAAATGCTAGAAGTACCCACAGTTGATGGTGGGGGTTGCTCCCTCGCACCAATAGCAATACATAACACTTCCACAATTTCCCGTATGCTCTTCCTTTTATAAAGCTCTATTAACTTCTTCTGGCAGATTATGGTAACAGCATTCTCAACTTCCTTCTGTAATACTTTAGTAGTCCCCAAAGAAGATGGTGCTGCACTAGTCTTCAATGAATCCCATTCTTTACCTAATCCCTTCAAATGGCATTTGTGATCCAAGGTATCTGCCCTGCTATCCCTAGTGTTTACTGAAAAGTACAACTCTTCAGCCCTCCTGACGACTGTTTCAGGAATGCCTTCCTTTTCAGCGGTTTCAAAGGCAAGACTCTCTCTACAAACTCCATCCACCAACTTCCATGTTGGTTTTATATGCCCATCGACAACCTTTGTTCCCATTGCTTTATTCACAGTTCTCTTTGTAGCCAATGGCAAGTCAAAGATG
>NZ_JBDNJQ010000413.1:0-695 GCF_051172895.1 Nostoc sp. CALU 1950
AGCACAAATAATTTTTCGGTAATTCCCAAAAAAATAGCCAAAATCAACAGCCTACGCTCCGCCTCCGAGACGTTCGCGGACTCGCTAACGCAGCGCTATCCACCAGTCGTAAAGAATTCATGCTAAATTCTGAATTCTGACTCCTGAATTCTGACTCCTAACTCCTGAATTCTGTTCGTTGAGCTTTAGTGTTCTTGTCCTGTTGGTCGGATAAGGATTTCGTTGACATTAACGTGCAGTGGTTGGGTGAGGGCGTAAACGATGTCTACGACGGGCTACGCCTACGCAGCAGCGATGTCTTCGCTTTGCAGAGGTTGAATTGACTTGCGTCGTTCTTCGATCCGTTGTTTGGCAACGGGATCGGTAATTTGGTTGTCAATTTCTGTATCCACCAAACCTGGTTCGATAATAGTGACGCGGATATTTTCCTTGTGGACTTCTTGGCGCAATGCTTCCGAGAGGGCATTCACACCCCATTTAGTAGCATTATAAACACCCACGCCCGCCCGCGCTGTCCGGCCAGCTACTGAGGAGATATTGACTATATGCCCCGATTTTTGCGCCTTCAACAGAGGCAAAACAGCATGAGTAGCATATAGCAATCCTAATACGTTGAGGTCAAACGATCGCCGCCAGTCTGAGAGGCTGTTTGAAAAGTTTTGATGGGTCAAATTTTATGCTAATCGCCTCACCAT
>NZ_JBDNJQ010000414.1:0-662 GCF_051172895.1 Nostoc sp. CALU 1950
CTAGGGCGTGTCATCAATTAGGTAAACTTGAGTAGGTAATGCTTGGGATAAGCCAAATAGAGAAACAATGACTCGACGTTATGCGCTACGAGATGACCAGTGGGAGAGGATAAAAGACTTACTGCCCGGAACACAAGGGTATGTCGGAGTGACAGCAAGAGATAATCGGTTGTTTGTGGAAGCAGTACTGTACCGTTATCGGGCAGGGATACCCTGGAGAGACCTCCCAGAGCGATTTGGAGATTTCCGAGTGATTCATACTCGTTTTAGCCGATGGTCAAAAACGGGGGTTTGGGAAGGAGTGTTTCAGCACTTGGCAGACGATGCCGATAATGAATATGCGATGATTGACTCCACGATTGTCCGCGCCCATCAGCATAGTGCTGGTGCAAAGGGGGGGAGCCATCTACTGAAGCCATTGGTCGCAGCAAGGGTGGATTGAGTACCAAGATTCATGCTGTAGTGGATGCGTTGGGCAACCCACTAAGCTTCTACCTGACGCCAGGGCAAGCCTGCGACTTGGATGGAGCCGACCAATTGCTACCTACTGTTGTGGCGGATACAGTACTGGCAGATAAAGGTTATGATGCCGATGAGCGAGTCATTGAGCGACTTGAGTCTCTGGGTAAAACTGCAGTGATTCCCCCCAAACGCAACCGTAC
>NZ_JBDNJQ010000043.1:0-49872 GCF_051172895.1 Nostoc sp. CALU 1950
CTCTTTCAATAGTCTTAGTTGTTCAATAAATTGATACTTCAAAAGTAGTAATTGGTAGTTACAATATTTGTATATAAAAACACTTAGCTAATTTACAAAACAGTTGCGTTTTCAGAAGCAGAAATGATGTTAGCACAACGCTAGCGAGCCTTCTCCCTTGGCGTTAGCCTCTCCCTTTGGGAGAAGGGGAGACGCTAAAAGCGAACGAGCGTAACTGCTGTTAGCGCAGCGTTCGCGTAGCGTCTCCCAAAAAGCAGAACAGCGCGAACGCATCTAAATATTGAATATTGAATGCTCATGGTATGATTGTGAATTGTTGGAGGACACCGTACTCCCAACGGACTTTTAAAGATGTATTATTAACATAACCTGAGTTCGGGATAAGGAAAGGGACAGGTAAAACGCTGCGAAAGCCAGCCTCAATCGCTAGATTTGTCTCCTTTTGCTGCACCCTCTTGACAAATGTGCCATTACCTTAACCTCTCACCAGACAAAGTTAAATGGAAGATGCCGCTAAATGGTCGGCAACTGGTCTTGAAAACCAGGGTATAGGCAACTGTAGGGGTTCGATTACTCCATCTTCCACCTTCCACCTGAAGCCGAAAAGCGAGGCGCTGTGCTGATGCTAAATGTTGATCAACTTTCGTTTGGATCAACATTTAGCATCAGCAAAAGTATGAAGAGCAACAGTTTGACAATCCAATGACTGATAGCAACTCCCAAAATGATGCAGATCAGCCCGATGACTACTACTAAAACGCGCCACGCATCGTCAGAGATAGTTTTCAAGCCCCGGCAAGAGATGACTACACCAATCGTAACTAGAGCCAAGCCTATTATTGTCTCTCGCATCATCTCTTCCAGTTCTCGATAACTGAAGGCATAGAGACAATACCACCGGATGGATTGCAGAATGACCTCAGGCAGGAAGTTATACTAATTTATAATTCGTAATGACGCTTGCGGACTTGCTACCGCTACGCTAACGTAATTCGTAATTAAGACATATCGAAAAAGGTATGATAAAGGCTGTTTACTCGAACCTATCCCACTAATAATATTTGTGCTGCAAAGCTTAAGTGAATTGAGAACTTAAAACGAAAAATCAAGGTTTTCAAGCACATTTTACGAACAGAAGTAGGGATTTTGAGAATAGTGGGATAGGTTCTCATAGTCTTTAAGGATGGGAGACTTTCCTTTAACTTGAGGTAGGAGCCAGCCAGAGGGCTAAGTTTCGCACATAGGCTTTAATATGTTCAAGGGCTTGTGGGTTTTGCTTCATCCCATCTCCAGGGGGTTCGGTTACAAAGCTAGGTGCGCCCATATCAACATCCCAATTGTAGTCGGCGAAATGGTGGAAGCTTGATTCAGCGATCGCACGTCCTAAAATATTTCCTTGTTCATCCTGCGTACTTTCAAAAGCAACTACTAAGTTGAAGTCCCGACCGGAGACTGAGCTTGTACCCAAGGCAATTACTCGTGCATTCTTCTCGTTTGCAGGCACACCTACGGCTCCTTCATGGGGATGAGCCGGAAAGAATTCAATCTCCTCAGAAGGTGATGTAGGATTCTTGAGTAAGTCATGAATAGGTTCTATGAGAGTAATTTTCTCGTAGTCACCATTTAACCCAGAATGGAAGTTGGGCCAGGAAATATACTTAGTGTAGATGTCATCAGGGTAGTGGTGCGAGGGATCGGGATCGGGATTCTTACTGTGAAAGTAATGGGCTGCGCCGACACCACCAAGATTGCAAACCGAACAACCTACATCCTGATGGTCACGGCTGACCAATAAACCGCCGCCGCGCTGACGGAAGGCACTGATGCTCTGACACTCTTTTGGAGTTATGCCATCCCCTACATCCACAGCAAACAGCCACAGTTCATCAAAATCTGAATTATCCAGCGTACTTAAAACTGGATCGTTTTTTTCAGCAGTATTTTCTCGATCCCTTGCTGTTACCTGGTACAGGGGTTCCCCAATGTCACTTTTCAACGAAGCTAAATAGTCCTTTAGCAAAGAAAATCGCCCAATATACCAATCATCTTCATTGGTGGGAATTGTTGTCTGTAACAGAATTTGAATCGGTTTAGTCATGATCTCACTCCCTAGGGTTCCTCTTGCAGCATGAGCTAATTACTAGATCAACGTGGGAATTGTAGCGAGATAATCTAAGCAAAAAATGAGGACGTTTAAAGACCAATGCTTTTGTGAAAGCAGAGATAAGTGTTTCTAAACGCAATTTAGTATCAGTATCTGCTCAGATTTTCCTTAGATTTGCCAACTAACGTTAGGGCAGATTCGTTAAGAAGATAAGGAAATGGGAAAAATTGGACAAATCCTAGATTCAGGCTTGGTTAACTGATTCGTCTTTGTAGAGAGGTATAAGACCTATGGTTAACAAAATTGTAACTACATTTGAACAAGACCATAACCGACCAGAATCAAAAGAATTTTATTGGAAACATTTTCTCTATAGTCTAGTTTGGCTGACGGTGCTAATGCTGGGATATGGAGGATTGGGATGGACTCTCTGGCTCGATCGCCATTTCTCGACGATTGCAATACCGATGTTCATTTTGGCAATTGCCGCAGTCCGTGCCTGCATACTCACTGGTTTTCCCGTCTGGGCGGGATTGTTATCTCTCACATTCGGTTTTGCATGGATTCTAACTGGAGCATCGATATCAAGCGGATTATTGGGCTGGGCAATAGCGATCGCTCTATCCTGGATTGGCATTTTTACTCTGGATGTGGCATTAGACCAGTCTGTCGAACATTTGTTGCTAATAGAGTTTAGCCGAACTGAGGTTTTCCTGATTCTAACAGCCGTCTGCGCTACTGGCGCTATTGCGGGATGGATACTCCCAATTTTTCTCACTTGAATACAGGGCATGTTATGGAACTGGGAATGATAGGACTAGGACGAATGGGAGCTAACATGGCACACCGTCTAACCCAGGCTGGACATAGCGTCATTGGCTACACTCGTCAGCCACAAAAAGCAGAGGTGCTGGTTCAGGAAGGAGCGATCGCCCGTGGTGTAACATCATTCGTTGAACTCATCGAAGCACTCACGCCACCCCGCGCCGTCTGGCTGATGCTACCCGCAGCGACAGTAGATGCTACCCTACACACTCTCATGCCGTTTCTAGACGCTGACGACATTATCATTGATGGTGGCAATTCTCACTACATTGATGACATTCGTCGTGCAGATCAATTAAAAGTCAAAGGAATTGAATACATTGATTGTGGAACTAGCGGTGGCATTTGGGGGGCAGAACGCGGCTACTGTCTCATGATTGGTGGCGCATTGGCGGTGGTGAAATATCTTAACCCCATCTTTGCAGCGCTGGCTCCTGGTGTATCAGCTGCACCGCACACCCCTGGTCGTGAGTTAATGGGGGGAACAGCTGAACAGGGCTATTTGCATTGTGGCTCTCACGGTGCAGGGCACTTTGTCAAAATGGTTCACAACGGCATTGAATACGGCATCATGGCAGCTTATGCCGAAGGGTTGAACATTCTTCACCATGCCAATATTGGCAAACAGTTGCATCAAGTCGATGCAGAAACGGCTCCCTTGCGAAATCCGGAATTCTACCAATACGACTTTAATCTCGCAGATATAGCAGAGGTGTGGCGCAGGGGGAGCGTGATTAGTTCTTGGTTACTTGATTTAATCGCGATCGCCCTTCTCAAAGACCCCGACTTAGCCAACTTCGAGGGGCGCGTATCTGACTCTGGAGAAGGTCGATGGACACTAATGGCAGCCATTGAAGAAGGAGTTCCTGTTCCCGTCCTTAGTACAGCCCTCTACACACGATTTAGCTCTCGCGGTCAATCAGACTTTGCAAATAAACTCATCTCTGCGTTGCGCTACGAGTTTGGTGGGCATCTCGAAAAATGACACGGGGACGCGGGGACGCGGGGATTTTAATCAGCTTTCTTCCCCTCTGCTCCCCTGCTCCCCTGCTCCCCTGCCCCCCTGCCCCCTGCTTCCCCTCTCCGCGTCGATATGGAGGTTAATCATGGCAGCTTTACTCTCCGATGCCCTGGTATTTTTTGGGATCACAAGTGATTTAGGTTACAAAAAAATCTTTCCTGCCTTACAGGCGATGATTCAGCGCGGTCATTTTGACATCCCGATTATTGGAGTGGGTAGGCGAGATTGGAGCATCGAACAATTACGATCTTATGTGCGTAAGAGCCTGGAGGAACAGGTAGGCGTTGATGAGGCAGCTTTCCAGAAACTGTGTTCATTACTTTACTATATTTTTGGTGATTATAGCGATCGCGCCACCTATGATAAATTATGCCAGGTACTCCAAATAGCTGAAGCTCCTCTGTATTACTTAGCCATTCCTGCCAGTTTGTTTGCGACGGTTGTCGAAGGGTTAGGTCAATCAAGTTGTGTAAAGAATGGTCGCGTTATGGTAGAAAAACCCTTTGGACGCGATCTAGAATCGGCTAGAATACTGAACTGCATTTTGCACTCTATCTTTCCCGAAAGTCATATTTTTCGGATTGACCATTACTTGGGAAAAGAACCAGTCCAAAACCTTCTCTACACTCGCTTCGCCAATTCATTACTCGAACCGATTTGGCATCGCGTCAGTATTGCCAGCATCCAAATCACGATGGCTGAAAAATTTGGCATCGATGGACGGGGACAGTTTTATGAAGAGACAGGCGCTATTCGGGATGTGGTGCAAAATCATCTACTTCAGGTGACGGCGTGTTTAATGATGGACTCACCCATCAACGAGCAGCATGAAGCCATCCGAGATGAAAGAGCGCGATTGCTCAAATCCATAGATCCAATCGAACCCTCAAATGTAGTGCGCGGGCAGTACAAGGGCTATCGCCAAGAACCTGGTGTAGCTCCTGATTCCAAGGTCGAAACCTTCGCGGCGGTTAAGCTCAACATTGATACTTGGCGCTGGGCTAGCGTTCCGATTTACATTCGTGCAGGCAAATGTTTACCGAGTACAACTACTGAAGTTGTGGTCAGGCTCAAGCGTCCGCCGCAGGATGTTTTTGGCGAGCGTGCCTTTGGATTAGCAAATTATTTCTACTTTCGTCTTAGTCCAAATGTGCTGACTGCGATCGGCATTCGCTCTAAAACCCCAGGCGACGGAATGGTGGGTAGCGAAGTCGGACTAGTCGCTCAAGTCGAGCATGGCAATGAGATGAATCCCTACGAGCGGCTTTTTGAAGATGCCATGAAAGGCGACTCCATGTTGTTTGCTCGCCAAGATGAGGTGGAAGCACAGTGGCAAATTGTCGCTCCTATCCTAGATCAAGCAACCCCTGTTTACGAATACGCACCCCATAGCTGGGGGCCTCCTTTGGCGGATAGCATGATTCCCCCCGACGGCGGTTGGCATAATCCTAATGAGACGTGATATCTTCCTATACTGTACTCGAAGAGTTGGTATTGGTTTTCAAGTTTACTCATTAATGCATCTCTCCCATGTCTCAAATCGCAATTATAGAAGCCTTCGCCGAACTAAATTTCCGGCAGTCCCATTTTTTTCATCACCTCTAGCAGCAGAACAACATCATCGATTCGTTCTGAAATTATTCGTTGGGGTATGTGTGCCATTTTTCACTCTTACCACCTAAAGTTACTTCACAACAAGTTTTTTGCTGGGACAAGGCTTGGCGAGTGCCTGTTTTCGGAAAGCTTGCTTCTTCACATATCCCCTATTTCATCAAATTCATTCTCGATTACGCGAACGGTGAGTATTAGATAGTCTTCATAGCGGTAGTAATAAAAATCTCACAGACTTGAGCGACGAGGAAAGGTGGTTTGCCCGTGAATACTTCCCGACGCTGATTGACGAAGCCGAATCATCGCCTGAAGATGCCTTAAATCACATAGCTGAGGTGGCTACAGTCCTTACTATGAGCAAGTTCCGGCGAATTGTGGATTTCTCCACGCCTCAAGTTAAAGCTGACTTACTGATGATTATCTTGCGTTGTCTCCCCACTGAAGTTTACTCAGACTTTGCCCCACTGTAAGCTGTAACTAACCCGACAGTGACCTGATAAAATTTATCGGTTTTCATTTCTACTGACCTATCAGTAGTAAAAGATGCTCTGCTTCATGATTGTGTACTTAATCATTAGGTGAGCGTCCGGTTCACTATGTCTTGTCACGCTTTTTGAACCCCAGAAAGAGCGTGAGTGCATTAAAATTATCCACTGAATCAAAAATTCAGTGGTGCTTCTAGGTCGTGAGTTCAAGCTACCACTGATTGTAACTGCGAATTGTGAATTGGTAATTGCGAATTGGATTGACAATCACAGCCTGTGTGACCACAGCCTTGCCCATTGGGATGATTATTGGCACATTCTTCTCCACAGTAAGCTTTACCATCTTTGATGACAGCATCAGTCACAGAAACAACGCATAGGCAAGATGGACAAGCACATTTCATTTGAGTAACGGTTGTAGTCATGGATAACATCAAATTTGTTTTGAAGTCATATTATTGAATTGTTTAATAAATAACCATCTGTCTCAAGTAACTATTAAGCTGCTTCAATAGCTATAATTTATACAACCTGATTTTTAACGGCTCTTTGCATCTGCATAATCAAATTTGGCTTTATGTCAGCCGTTTAAAAAGAAGTACCAGACAAGTTTTTTCTCATCTATTTACCCTCAAACAGATGCTTGAATTTTTACGCCAAGCCACAGACCGTAACTATGGACTAGCCTGCGAAATTTATTTACCGTCTGGCTGATTTTGGTCGTTTTACCACTTTTATTATAAGTTCGACTTATATTTGTTTTCTCGAAATCGGCTGTTGTACATTCCTGAAAAAACGGTATCATAAACTACTATTTTTTAGCGATGGCTACGCCCGCCGCAGGCATCGCCAAACTTTTCGGTCTACTGACAATTATCTATGTCATTTTTGAATCTTCTTTAGTTTTTATTAGGAAATAAGATGCGTTTCCCCTGGACTAACTCCTACCTTCTGCCTCCCAGCATCTCCTCAGATTTTCCTTAGATTTACCAACTAGCGTTAGTGTTCAAGTTCAGCAAACAATGTCTATGTTATGGAACTGGGTGGGAGCCAACATGCCACTCTAATGTAGGCTGGGTCATACATTGGCGCACCGCAAGGTTCTACCTATGTCCGTCCCGGTGATGTTTTAATCTTATATGGTCGCTTTGCTGCGTTCAGTGAGCTTGATTCACAACAAGCGGGAATTTTGGGAGAATATGCTCACAAAGATGCGATGGGCTACGCCCCACCGTAGGCGATCGCAAATCAGCAGAGACTCCTTTGAGAACACGATCATCAAGATTCATAAATACCAGTTTCCACCTATCAGTCTGCCAAAAAAAGTTAAAAGTCAAACGTTAAGTGTGAGTTCATAAAGCACCGAAAAGTCAAATCATGACTACACAGAACATAACAACTTTGTCATCATCTCCAGCCCAGACCGAATTAAAAACCTCAGGTTATCAAGGCTGTCAATCAAGGAGTCTGCACGACTCGGAAATACCCGAAGTGGATTTGTTTACTCCACTAATAATTCGAGATATCACCTTGCCAAGTCGCGTGGCGATGTCACCAATGTGTCAATACTCAGCAGAGAATGGATTTGCTAACGATTGGCACTTCGTCCACTTAGGGAGTCGGGCTGTGGGAGGAACTGGTCTGATTATGGTTGAAGCGACAGCCGTAACACCCCAAGGACGGATTACACTTGGCGACCTTGGGCTTTGGGACGACGAGCAAATCGAGCCACTAACTCGCATTGTGCGCTTCCTTCGCCAACAGGGATCTGTTACAGGGATTCAATTAGCCCATGCTGGAAGGAAGGCAAGTTGCAATGTTCCTTGGTTGGGCGGTACGCCACTGACACCTGAACAAGGAGGTTGGCAGCCTGTCGCACCTAGCCCAATTCCTTTTCAAGAGAACGCTCCTGTACCGATATCCCTCGATGAGCGTGGTATTCAAGAAGCGATCTTCGCGTTCGTTGCAGCAGCGCAGCGTGCCCTGCAAGTAGGTTTTCAAATGATTGAAATCCACGCAGCACATGGATACTTATTGCATTCTTTTCTTTCACCACTCAGTAATCGCCGAACAGATCGTTACGGCGGTTCGTTGGAGAACCGAATGCGTTTATTACTGGAGGTAGTAAGGCGAGTACGAGATGTTTTGCCCAACGGGATGCCGCTTTTTGTACGCATCTCCGCTACCGATTGGGTAGAAGGAGGTTGGGATCTCCAGCAATCAATCATATTGTCCCGTGAACTAAAGACTCTAGGCGTTGATTTGATCGATGTTTCAACAGGAGGTTTAGTACCCCATGCCAGAATTCCTGTGGAGAAAGGCTATCAAGTCCCTTTTGCTGCCAAAATCCGAGAAGAGGCTGGGATCATGACAGGAGCTGTGGGGCTGATAAATGAGGCTGAGTATGCCGACCAAATAATTACTCGTGGGTGTGCAGATTTGGTTCTCATCGGTCGAGAATTACTCCGCAATCCATACTGGTCGATTTATGCCCGTTGTAGCTTGGATGAAGAACCTAATTGGCCTGTGCCTTACGGTTATGCAGTTAAACGACAGAGAAGGTGAAAAATTTGGCGTTGCACAACAGTGGGATCAACTAGAGAAGGCAGGGGCATCAGTGAGAGGTTAAGGTAATTGCACATTTGTCAAGAGGGTGCAGGAAAAGGCGATAAATCAAGCTTGGAGACTGGCTTTGGCAGGGCTTTGACTACTCCTAAGTCTTGATTTTCTGGGGCAGCAAAGTACTTAATCGGGTCAAATATATTAGGACTAGCCCTTTCAAGGTGGCCAACGAAGATACGTTGTTTCAGTGCTACCATCTTGAATCCTTCGCTCAGATTTTGGGCTTCTTGAAGGTTGAAATAACCAATTCTCGTTCTAAATCTCACCACCTTGAAAGGGCTAGTCCTACTACCGTGAAATGCTAGAAACAGAGCGAGAGTTGGCAGATGTGGCAGAGCACATGCTGATGGGAGTTGCGACTCGATATGGCAAAGCAGTGTAGAGTACGGCATGGCGGGAGGAGTTCCTAAGAACCAGCGCCGCAAGGGACTGCGAGGCGAGTCGTCAACTTCCAGTTCACAGCAACCGTCATTTGTTGCCAGTGTGGACAGCAACGGGAATGGAAAAAAATCAGCAGCAACAAGTTAGGATGTGCGCTATTCCTCAAAATTTTGTCAACAAACTTAAACTACCGTCCCCACCAGGAATCAAACACAGGACTTACGCAAAAATCGCCACAAAGCTTAATTTATCGTTCGCGTAGCGTGCCGGAGGCATACCGCCATCGCGCTTCGCGTCTCGAAGAGAAGAACGCCGAGAATTCATAGAGCGTGCGTAAGTCCTAAAACAGCTTAACGCTTGCCTTCAATGGCGATCGCAGTCCGTCCCCAAGAAGGCATATTTAGGCGCTTAACCATTGTTAATCTTGGTATTTGACAAAAAAGCGGAAGTAGCCCCCGCCCATTTTTCGATGCCGTTCCATCTATTTACTGAGTCTACAGCAGCAAGTCAAAAATGCTGAAGGCGCGCTCCCACTGCATCGTCTGGGGGTTCTTGAGATCAGGATCGATGATCTTGAAGGTGCGGGCAAGTGCCACACTAAGTCCACCCACGATGTCTGGAAGCCGTGCCTCGGTCTCTTTACTGTAGTCCAGGTCGAGCAGTGGCCGCGTCGTCATGTAATCCAGTATGGGCTTTAGCTCAATCTCCTCGTTGATCTCCTTGAAGTTGTGAATTCTCTCCTCCAGTCCCTTTGTAATAGGTACATCAAAAGGTTCGATGATGTCGCGCCCGTTTGCCTTCGCCGTAGCCTGGCCACGAAGGAGAAGATCGTAGGTTTTATGATTGACGAAGTCGCTGTAACGCTTAAGGTCGTTCTTGTCCACGTCTAGACCTGCCACAGTGCGGAAGAAGCGCTCGAACTTAGAAATACTGATTACCGACATGATTTAAATCCTCTTTGAGAACATTAAACAACCTCAGTGTTTAACGGTTGAATTGAGCAGATGCTAATAACCTTGAACTTAGTACTGACGGCTCTCTTCAGTCCGCTCCAATGAGGTTTTATTTCAATACAGTTCGGTTAATAGTAGCCGCACCCTTTAGCCTGTGAGCTAAATCTCACAACCAATCACATTTGCAGTGCTTTGCAACTCAGCCGATATCTGCAACTATCAGTACATCCCACCATCGTACTCAATTAAGCTGAACCTCAACAGAAATTCTTGCACGCCCGGTTTTTGCCATACAACTGTTTTGCAACTTCCATGATTTCCTCAGAAAGTCCTTAGATTTTTTGGTTAAGGTAATAAGTACTGAGCAGTACCAATCAATATTTTTGACAAAAAAGGTAGGAGACATACTGCGGGGTACAGAAGAAAGATGACAAAAACTTTAGTTGTGGGTTTAAAGCCCACTCACTAATGTACCTACAGCCTAGGCTGTTGACTCTGTACCCTTTAGCCCGTAAGACTTCATGCAAAAAATGTGTCGCCTGTTTTTGATCTAAACTGCCTGAAACAGACAGTTTAGGTCAAACAAAAAATAACACGAATAATTTTCCCAAAAATTCCCGAAAAATGCACAAAGTCAACAGCCTACCTACAGCCTCCTGCCTTCTCAACAGGAGAATAGCCTATGGCAGCCGTATCGCTGAGTATTTCGACAGTAAAACCATTGGGTGATGTCTGCGACGGGCTACGCCTACGCATCTTTATTAAGGTCGCGCAAGCGGAAGAAAAAACTGCTGGGGGAATTTTATTGCCCGACACCGCCAAAGAAAAGCCACAGATTGGAGAAGTGGTGCAAGTCGGCCCGGGGAAGCGTAATGAGGATGGATCTCGTCAGCCAATGGAAGTGAAAATTGGCGAGCGAGTTCTCTATTCCAGATATGCCGGAACCGACATTAAACTCGGTAGCGAAGAATACGTGTTGTTGTCTGAAAAAGATGTCCTGGCGATCGTGGAGTAAGCAGCTTTCAAAGGGACTGAGTATTGGGGAAAAGAGAGCAGGGGAGGCAGGGGGAGCAGGGGAAGCAGGGGGAGCAGGGGAAGCAGGGGGAGCAGGGGAAGCAGGGGGAGCAGGGGGAGCAGGGGGAGATAAAACTCCTAACTCCTAACTCTTGTACAGACGCGATTTATTGCGTCTCTATTCAGCACTACTGAAAACATCCTAATTAGTTATTCATAAGGACAACATTTCTATGGTAAAGACAATTCTGTACAAGGACACGGCCCGTTGGACATTGGAAAAAGGCTTTGACGCTCTGACCGAAGCCGTCGCTGTCACCCTCGGTCCCAAAGGGCGGAATATAGTTTTGGAGAAAAAATTTGGCGCTCCTCAAATCGTCAATGATGGAGTAACTATTGCCAAAGAAATTGAACTAGAAGATCCCGCTGAGAATACCGGGATTTCCTTGCTACGTCAAGCAGCCTCCAAGACAAACGATGTCGCGGGTGACGGAACCACCACTGCAATTGTGCTGGCTCACGCGATGCTTAAAGAAGGGCTACGCAACGTTACGGCTGGTGCCGATCCCCTGACGGTGAAACGGGGGATTGATAAAGCTACGGAATTCGTCATCGAAAAAATTAAAGAACACGCCCGTCCAATTAAAGATTCTAGGGACATTGAGCAGGTTGCAACCATTTCAGCGGGTAATGACCCCGAAGTGGGTCGGATTGTGGCTGAGGCGATGGAAAGAGTGGGCAAAGAAGGTGTGATCTCTCTGGAAGAAGGCAGATCCACAACGACCGAACTGGAAGTCACTGAAGGAATGCGCTTTGATAGAGGGTACGTTTCGCCTTACTTTGTGACTGATCCAGAGCGAATGGAGGCAGTGCTGGAAGAACCCCACATTTTAATCACCGATCGCAAGATTACAATGGTTCAAGATTTGGTGCCGATTCTGGAGCAAATTGCTCGCACGGGCAAACCCCTACTAATCATTGCGGATGACATTGAAAAAGAAGCCTTGGCAACTTTAGTTGTCAACCATTTGCGCGGTGTGCTGCGAGTCGCGGCGGTGAAGGCTCCCGGCTTTGGCGCTCAACGTAAAGCCATGCTGGAAGACATCGCGGCGCTCACAGGTGGTCAGGTGATTAGCGAAGATACGGGCTTGAAGCTAGAAAATGTTAGGTTAGAAATGCTTGGTAAAGCCCGGCGAGCGATCGTTACCAAAGACGACACAACCATCGTGGCAGAAGGCAACGAAGAAGCTGTCAAAGCTCGCATCGAACAAATTCGTCGCCAAATCCAAGAAGTTGAATCCTCCTACGATAAGGAAAAACTGCAACAACGGCTGGCGAAACTGGCAGGTGGTGTCGCGGTGATTAAGGTCGGTGCTGCCACCGAAACTGAACTCAAAGACCGCAAGCTACGTCTAGAAGATGCAATTAATGCCACCAAAGCCGCAGTTTAAGAAGGAATTGTGCCCGGTGGCGGTACAACAATAGCACACATTGCTCCCCAGCTTGAGGAATGGGCAAAGAGCCAAATGAAGGATGAAGAGTTGACGGGCACTATGATTGTGGCTCGCGCCCTTTATGCTCCACTACGTCGCATTGCTGATAATGCTGGTGCTAATGGTGCGGTGATTGTGGAGCGCGTCCGTGAACTGCCATTTGATGAGGGATACGATGCCGTTGCTAATAAATTTGTGAATATGTTCGAGGCGGGCATTGTCGATCCAGCGAAGGTGACTCGTAGTGCTTTGCAGAATGCTGCATCTATTGGTGGTATGGTGCTGACCACTGAGGGTGTTGTGGTAGAAAAACCTGACAAGCAGGCGAAAGCGCCAGCTGGTGTCGGCCCTGGTCCTGGCGAAGGCTTCGATTATTGAGGAGACTGGGTATTGGGGAGCCAGTCGCGTGCAAAGAGAAGTGCAGTCTTTGGGAGACACTGCGTTGCGGAGGTTCCTTCCGTTGTAGCATGTTTTCCAAAGCACTCCCTTAAGAGCAGGAGGTGACAACATGATCACAACAGCAACGGGCGAACTTAAGTAGATGGGCATAAGAAAACCAAACTATGTAAAGATAAGTAAATACGGAGAATGTATTTATATAAGGTAATTACTACATGGGCGCTCGTTTAAGGGTATTTTTAACTGGTGAGCAAGATCGAACTCTGTTAAATCTAAGAAATCTTGAGGTACCACAGAAGGTTAAAGATAGAGCAGAAGTAGTCAGGCTAAATGCACATGGCTGGTATGTAGAAAAAATAGCAGCCCACTTTGATTGGGATAAGCAAACAGTTAGAGATGTTTTGCACAAATGGAGAAAGCAGGGTTTAGAGGGTCTTTGGGAATTACCTGGTCGTGGATTAAAAGCCAAATGGAAAGAAGAGGATATCGTATTTTTGGAAGAATGCTTAAGAATTGAGCCACGCACATACAATAGTTCCCAATTATCAGAGAAGTTAAATACAGAGCGCAACGTGCAACTGAGTCCCGATAGATTAAGACGGGTACTAAAAAAAAGGGGATCAATTGGAAGCGAGCAAGGAAGAGTCACAAAGGGAACCAAGACCCGATAGCACGAGCTTCCAAGCAAGCAGACCTAGATATATTGGAATTATCTGCTGCTGCGGGAGACATAGACCTAAAATATTTGGATGAATCAGGGTTTTGTGTATGGAGCGAACCGGGTTATACCTATTACTTTAAAGGTGAGCAAAAACGCTTAGAGCAGACAAAACGTCGTGGTCGCAGATTAAGTATTATCGGATTTCTCCAACCAATAATCAGCTTTGTTTATGGTTTGGTGATTGGGGGTGTTAACCGCAAGTCTTATATCGAAATGATGGAAAAAGAAGCCCAAGAGGCATTGGAATTGGGACGCATAAGGGTAATTGTCCAGGATAACGGGCCAATACATAGGGGTAAACCACGCAATGAGGGTTTAATATGAGCATAACTACGTCCCATGCTGGGGAAGTTGGCTAAATTTTGGCACTTTTTATTAAATTCTCTAAATAGTTTTTCTCCTGCTTCCAGATTTCTTGGGAGAAAATAATCAGCAATTTCGTTTAAATCTCGACTTGCAGATGGTGAGATAATGTAATTACTCATTCTTGACCCTCACGCGCTTTTTGGAATCTGTCAAGTATTTGCATCACTACAGTTTCACCATCTAAACCTTCACCACGCTCAAGTTCTGCAATTGCAACATCAACTTTTTGCCGAGTTTCTTCTACCCATTCCTGATACTCCTTATCCGATTCTTCCAGCAATTTCAATGCTTTACTAATCACTTCCTCAGCATTTGCATATCTACCTGTAGCAAGTTGCGCTTGAATAAATTGCTCGATTTCTGGTTTAAGTGTGATATTCATAACTATTACCTCAGCTAAAAGAATGGATGCATTAACTTTGTTCTAACAATTTCGCCACATTCTCTGCAATTCTCTCCTCTAATTCCCTCGCTTCCAGATTCAAAACTTCCAATTCTTCATTCAACTCTTCCAACTTCTCAGCAAAAACAAAATCATCCACTACTCGTTCCGCAACACCTACATAACGTCCTGGGTTTAAACTCCATCCCTGCGCGGCGATTTCTTCTAAAGTTCCTACCTTACAAAGTCCAGGTACATCAATATATTGTCCTTGGGGGAATTTCTCCACCAGCAATGCTTGGCTACCATCGGTAGTCTCTACTGCTTCACCTCTGTACAACCTGACAATATTCGCCAAAAATTCAATCTGTTCTGCACTAAACTCTCTATGTGCGCGGTCAATTTGACGATAAATGTGCCTAGCATCCAGAAATAATACCTTATCTCTGCGGATAGTATCTGCTTTCCCCTTATCCAAAAACCACAAGGTACAGGGTAAAGTAACAGTGTCGAAAAAATTAGAACCAACAGCAATCATCACATCCACTGCATGGGATTGGATAAGTTTCTGCCGAATCTCTAATTCTGTACCTCGCGCATCACTGGCAGAATTCGCCATGACAAATCCTGCTCTACCTCTAGCATTTAATGCACTCCAGAAAAAATGAATCCACTGGTAATTACCATTATCTGCCTTGGGCATTCCAAATTTGGTAACACGCGGATCTCCCTTGATTTTTTCTTTATCCACCTTATCCACATTAAAAGGTGGGTTTGCCATTTCCCATAGGCGTTTTTCTAGGTCAGTAGTGTTAGCAGGCATAGTCAGACATCAGATTAGCAAATCTACTCATCATAGGATAGTTTGTGTGTTACCTACCACTCGGTGAGCTACCAAATTGAGCAGAAACTGCGAGATGATGACACCTCGGACACAAAATGGGCGATCGCCTTTTTTGATTTAATGCAGAATATGTTGTGTGCGATCGCACCAAGGAGAAATGCCAGAGAGCGATCGCGACTACACAGGAGATATTGTAAACAATAATATAGATAAAAATTTAGCTGAAGCTGCCGCAGAAATTCAATAATTACTCGAACAATTGGACAAATCCTACCCCACTAACACTACTACTGAAAAAATGACAGCAGCGTCCGAAGCTATCAGGCGCATAGAAAACAATTCTGAACTACATCGAAAAATCATTAGTGCGTTAAAAACAGGTAGTACACAAGCTATATCACAATTGCTCAATCATCCAGTAGCTACTTTTATAATCGCCGCATTTGAAGATTGGCAAAGCAATAAGGATGGTTAAATAAAAATTACTGATTTGATAATTGAGGTTTTTTTACTAGCACGTAACCTTCTCTTATAAACCCATACTTACCATACCAATTCGTCAATTCTTCTTTTATATTTTTTGATTTTAGGCAGAATTATGTTGTGTGCGATGTGTGATCGCACTAAGGAGAAATACCAGAATATGATCTGCGTGCGATCGCAGTTTCTGTATTAGCAACTAAATAGCAAGCATTTTCAGGGGATATCGCTAGTTTTTACAACAATTTCAATACATCGTCCAGTTTTTAGGGAATGGATTTTGCGATCGCTTATTCCCGGTATGATAGCTCTATATATTGTCACCCGTGCATTATTAAAGTTGTCGCTATGATTGCAGCCAAAACACCCACTCGCAGACACTGGGAACTGTTTGAGGTTTACAAAGCTAAGGTTGCTATCAAAATGGAGCCTGAAGAGTTCCTAAAGCATTGGGCTGTCAACTACGAAGAACTTGCCGAATTGTGTGGTCGTTCTAAAAGCACGGTAGCGCATTGGTTTTCCCAAGGTGAGCATCGTCGAGAACCCTCAGAATCTGACAAACGTCGACTAGCGGAAATTCATGCTCTGTGGATTCAATTTGAAAATGAACCTGCCCACCTCAGAGAGATATGGGCAAGAAAACGACGGCGCAAACAAGACACGAACTGTAATGATTAGTTGTCATCAGTGCATTATATTGTTGTCACCATGACAACATGAGCTTTATTGTGTGTCATAGCTTATTCCCACCTCTGTTAGGTGAATTATGATTACTCAAAGCTTTTTATCCAGCGTCGAAGAATCAAATGCAGCAGTCAATAGTCCAAGCGAGTTTCAGACTGTGCAAGGTAAAGAACCACTCAAACATCTGTTGATTGGTTCTTCTAAAGCTGTAACTAGCACAATCCACTACTTGCAGGTTATTGGCTATGCAGATGTTGGGGATTGGAGTCCTTTACTACCTAGTCCTAATCCTGGTGAAGTCATGAGCATTTTGAATAGACCTATTGTGGTGCAATAGGCACTATTACTTCGTGCAAGTCAACAATTGATGACTCCTAGCAGGGAGTCATTTTTTTAGTTTTTAAATTATTTTGTGTATGTTGTGTGTGATGTCTACGACGGGCTAGCGCCTACGCAGAATGAAGAAATCTTAGAAGATAACTGCAAAGTGCGATCGCTGTTTGTATTGCCAACTCCCATCAGTTCTTTTATAGTTAGTCCTTGTGAGGTAAGAAACCCTGTAGCTGTGCAACATTCAAATGCTCAAGTTCTAAAAGTTGCTTGCTAATATGTTCCATAAATCGCTCAAAGTTGGGACAGCCATGACACCCTTTATCCTGACCAGGAATAGTACATTGGCAAGTGCGAGCAGGAGGAATTTCTTTGAAGTAGTAGTTGCACCGAATACAGTAGCAAACGCGGTTTCCCTGACTCTGGTAGGAAGTTGCAGAACCTTTGCGATCGCATTTGGGGCATTTAGCTTTACTCAAGTCTTCAGGTTGCCACTCCTGCAAAACTAGTTGGGAAGCAACTTCAAACCTTAACTGTTTTAGTCGAAGAAGTTCAAGCACATTCATCATGGTTTTTCGCTGTGACAGAAGAGGTGTTTTGAAAAATGATGGATTCTATCCGACCATCACGGATGAAAATTCTATGTACTATGCGGCGATATATCTGAACCTTCTCATTGTTAGATAGCGATCGCCAAATTCCCAGGTTATTACCTACTTGAATAATCTCCTCAACAGTCTTGTCTTCAAGGTGCTTGGACTGAAAGAAATTGGTTTCCTCTTCAATCTGGCGTTGTAGTTCCGCCTTAAGTTCCTCTGCACCAGGGCTAAATCCAGGAAACTGCTCTAAAAAAGTGAGTTGTGCTTCTAGCTTTTGCAAACGCTCAGTTTTGAAGGGAACTACATCAGTTGTCTTATTATTCTCCTGACTAAGATGATGAGATTTCTCCAGTAATGCTGTAATCAGAGCTTCCTCAATATCAGGTTGTTTTACATTTTTGGAATTATTACAACCAATCCCAGAATGCCGACAGGCATAGTACCTATACTGCTTAGATGCGGTGTAAACTCCTTTATGAATACACCGAGAACCACACTCACCACAGTAAACTAAACCTATTTGATAAGCATAGGGACGATATTCTTCTTGACGGTGCTTAGTTCCAAATGCCCCAGCGCACATTTGAGTATTTGCTGCAATGATTCGCTGAATTTCTTCAGCTTCTCCATCTCTGAGAAGTCGCTGTTCAGGATGAGTATTGTATATTATCTGCCACTCTTCACGAGGTTTAAGCCTTCTTTTGCCATCAGCAGTTCGTTCATCCCTACCATAGCAAGTATGTCCATCCAAAATTGGATTCTGAAGCCATACTGACAAACCTCGTTTAGTCCAATGAAGAACTTTGTCTGTTCCATTAGACTTAGCTTTTGTTTTACAAACACCATACTTCTCAAAAATTTTCTTGATCGCAGGAGTAATACCTCTTACCTCAAGAAAAATCTCAATACAATCTCTGGCGATTTCAGCTATTGTTCGATGCGGCAAATGCTGGATTGCTTCCTCGTCCATAGAGTTACTATAAAAATCCCGGTAGTTTTCAGGTCGATCTGTCAGTAAACACAGAAAAGGAGTGAGATCCAAAAAATATTGGCGATCAATAACAACTAGACCGAAAGGACAAGAACCATTAGCCCAGACTTGTTTTCGTTGGTGTTCTTTACCTCGCTTAATCCGTTCTGAAAGTAAATCTACTTCCCATTCAGCTAGTACCCCTAGCATATTAAGCATGAGTTTTCCTTGTGGGGTACTCAAATCCATTTTTTGATCAAGAATCACCAGGTTAACATCATATTTTTGAAGCACATCAACAATTTTTCTCAGAGTAGGTAAAGAGCGAGTAATGCGATCAATTCTGGTAATAAAGACCGTCCGAATTTTACCCGCTTCAACAAGTCGTATCAATTCTTGATACTGGGTACGATCATCCTTTTTACCTTTCTCGATATCAGTGAGAATATGCTTTGCTCCTGCATCCTTTAGTCTAGCTATTTGTTGTTCTAACGCATTTGTATCCTCTGCTTGTTCACGGGAAGAGACACGAGCATAACCAATATCTAATCGTTCCATGTCTTCTTCAGTATTAATAGTAGAATTAGGTGGTTTATTAGATAATTCTACCAGCTTTTTTGTGCATATCCTATTTGAATGGGATATGCACAAAACCCTAAGATAAAGATTAGAATTTATTGAAAAGATATTATTTATCTTGATAAAAATAAAGTTTTTATATGATGGAATAATTGTTGTTAGATAATTCACTTTAAAAAACAAGTAGTGAATTATCGTTCTAACAGATAACTGTCTAGAGGAAAGTGAGTAACACATAAATTTGTTTTCCTTATGCAAAATGGACTTGACTAGGGATAACAAATTAATCGAAGAGAAAACGAATGAATTTAAAGCTGTAAAGAAAAATTAAGTCCAGCACCACTGAATATATCCCAAAGGATCAATAATCCCTTGAACCTGCCCAGGGCTATTTGTGATCTGCTGCCCGTTCACTCGCTTTTTGTAAGGTTGTCCACTTCGCCAATCGAATTCATCTACAAAAAGTTCTTTACTTTCAATGAAAGCATTTAGATAAGCTTCTAAATAGGGTTCTAAATGCTTGTTGTACTTACCTGTTCTTTGCATTTGCGATCGCATGGCCAATATCCAGTAGCCATTCCAGCCTGCACCTTGCAAATACTCAAGGTATTCTTGCTTTCTCTTACAGTCATAAGCGCTATCGAACAAGGATTCTTGCCAAATTCCTTCTCTGAGTAGGTAAGCACGAGTAACAAGATAGTCTCGTTGTTTTTGTTTTGGAATCCATTGCCAAGATCGGTTACAAGGACCCAGTTGCCATGTAACTAGAAAATCCTGTTTGAGAATTTCAACGAAAAGTTCTAAAGGCTTACTGAACGGATAGGTAATTTCATTCTGTGCTGCCCATTCTTGGATAATTCGCTGACCTCTTGCTAAGACTTGGAAGCAAGCAATGTCCAACTCTCTAATCAGTTTAAGGTTATTGAGGCTAGTGAGTGGGAGTCGATTACTAAAAATACCTCCTTTTTCCAGAGGATCTTCCATCAGTCCAAGCATTTGCTGCGCTAAAACTACTCCTCTTGCTTGCCAGAAGTAATTTAGTGTTTTTAGCCAATAGCCTTGGTTTTGGTTTTTAGGCAAAACGGATGCAGTCACAGGGATCTCACCAATTGCCTTAGCAATCTTGAAAAATTGTTTCCCTTTGGATGTATTGGCTATATAAACAGGAGTATGCGGAATCCATCGACGCTCAATTCGTAAACACTCATCATCTTTTCTTGCGTACTCAAGCCATTCCTGTATTGCCTGTTTAATGAATGGATGCTGCTGCTTCATCTCTACAGAAAGGGACAGCAGATATTCTGGAATCACGATTAGTGGTAGTTCCTGTAAGGCTTTAGATGGTTGAAAAAATCTCTCTACTAAAGTTTGTAATTCAATATCAGATAAGTCTTCGTATGGATAAGATAATGGTAAATAATACTTAAACACAGCTTATAGTTCTATAATTTTACCTGCCTAATGTACTTCTTTTCAAATCTACTGGGTTTTGTCAACTAAGGTTGTTATGAACGAGAATTTAAAATTTTGATATTGTATAATTATTTTCATTATTATAGTAAAATTAAAATTTTTAATTTTAGTAATTAATCATTAATTGACATCAGTTATTTGGGATAAATTTAAAATGAAAAAAGCGATTAATCAACCTCCCATATCATCAGCAACCCTGAGTGCACTGAATTATTTGCACGATTTGCCAGATCGCGTCATTCAAGAGAGATACTTAAATATTAAGACAGTTGAACAGGGCAACGGCAAAATTCTCCTGGAAGCGATGCACCGATATGCCAAACTAACCAACAACTGGCGGCAAGCCTTTCTGATGAACGGAAAAGAGCTACAGAACATATGTGCTGCCAGCGAAGCAGCGCCCTATCGCTCCTATGCCGAAGCCTCTCTTGCACGTCGGGCAATGGCTGAAATTCTTTATCAAGATTTCTATCCAGAGTTTGATCGGTTTCAGGAAAAATTTGATTCGTTTGAGGAATTTTGGTGCGCTGTTGAGTGGGATTTAATGTATCGGGCTATGCGCGGCTCAGGTCTAATCAATATCACTGAGTATGTCAGCGATGATGTCATTGAAAAGATTAAACCTCAAGGTAAGCGCAAATGGATTGAGTATGGATTCCAATTCCTCAAGTATCTGGATGATCCATCAAAAGTGCAGTTTAACCAACATCATAAGTTATGTACTGTCGCGGAATCTCTGTATTTCTACGCTATGTACCATGGTCAGCAAGATGACCAGTTCCGTAGGCGGGAATTAGCAGAATTTACAGCCACCCTCAAACGCTGTCACCGAGAAATTCGCAACAACAACCTCCAGTTAGGCTATTTATTAGAGGATAGGAGTTTGGTCATTTTCGAGAAACACAAAAAGAAAGTCTTAAAACCACATATCTGAAGATTAAGACAGAGGTTTAATACATATTCTATTAATCTGTCTGGCAAACTCAATAGCTTTTGTTCGGCAATGATAATTTAACATTACTTTACACAATGCCACTTGATGAATTGTGGGTGGTGATCGATTGATATTACCAGAACTGTTGCCATGTGGGTGATTTCAATATTGCTAATCTGTATATGCCTCATTACGAAAAGTCCAGTTGCACAAAAAGGTTGCACAAAACTAGACTCCTTTAGAATTAACCTTCTACGATAAAACCCAAGACACCTAAAAAATATCGAACTTTTGGTTACTAGCGGTAGGAAATAACGGTGTTATGAGAGCTAGAAGAACATTGCGAACCCTTCTTCTACTCGGATTAAACATTATGTCCGTGAAAGGTCAAGGAGCTTTTATGAGTTTTATATTTTGCAATAAGCACGTCCTTGCGCAACGGCTTGGGTACAGCCCTCACACTTTGAAAGCGATTCGACAGCGTGGTGATTGGCTGGAAGGAATTCATTATATAAGACCTAATGGCAATTCAAGGGTCATTCGATATAATCTTGAGATTTGCTTGAATTGGCTTGCTAATCAAAATAATCCAAATGCTCATCAGAGAGCAATTGAGCGTTATTTGATGAGTTTGGAGGGAGAAAAACTGCGGAAAGCTAAAAAAGTAATTTCATATACCTGATAATTCAAAACCCCTCTTGTTTTTGTTCTTCCAGTTTGTAACAAGTCTTTTGCATCAGTGGGTGAAAGATATGCTGATACTAGACCGCTCCGAAACATCAGGACTTGATTACGCTGTTCTCAACACAAGCATTCAGGAAACCTTCGCCGCCATAGACCGATTTGAGTGGCAGGTATCCGATGAATTGAGGCTGATGCGAGATAACAGTTATTACAAAAATGGTGCATACATTAGCTTTGAAGAGTATTGCGAAAGTGAGTTGACCAAACACGGGGGATATCGCAAAGTCAAAGATTTATTTGCAGCAAAGCGAGTGGTTGAAACTTTACCTGAAGATTTGAGGGATAAAATCACTAAACCTTCTCAAACCCGCCCCCTACTCCGGCTGGTCAAAACTCCCGACAAGCTACAACAAGCTGTTGCGATCGCAGCCCAAGAAAAACCCTTTCCCACTGCCGCAGACTTCGCCAAAGCAGTGCAGCAAGTCGCACCAACAACTAAACGCACTACTAAAAAGGAAAAAAGTCAAACGCAATTGTGTAATTTTGTCACTGTTTCATCACAATCGTATCCTCGTTATGGGGATTCGGGAGCCATTGAAGCAGACGCTCCAAACGTTTTGCAGCAGATTGTCACTTTCCCTGATGGTGAGAGGTTGCTGATCAATAATGGGGAGCTAGATGCTGCGAGTGTCCCATTCCCCAAAGAGCAGACTTATCCACCAGAATATACTGAAGCAATTGCCCAAATTAAAAAACAGCATCAGCAAGAGTTAGAGCGACTTTCCCAGGAATTGAGGATTAGCTTGCAAACAGAAGCGTCGACCAGAGCAGAAGAACAAGCTAAAGAACAAATCCAATCCCTTCAAAACCTGTACAAGCAGCAGAAGGAGAAGAATATTCAGTTGCAGCAACGATTGGATGAGATGGAATCGCTACGGCAGTTGGAGGTTGAGAATCAACAACTCAAGCAGCGCATTCAAGATTTGGAAAACGCCGTACAGGAACGCCCTCAAGAGCAGTGGGGGAATACCATGACGCAGCAGGCAAGCAAAGCGTTGAATAAGCAGGTGAAGCTTGCACTAGAAAAAACTATTGATTTGCGATCGCTAGCTGTTGTTCCACCCAAAGAAAATACCCAGGAATGTCTGAGGCTGATGGGCATGGCATTGAAAAATCTCGCCAGTGCCATGAATAACAACCAAGCGCTCGAAGCTGCTGCAATAATCCTGGGGAGTGAGCCAACAACGCAAGCGATCGCTTACCGCGCTGAACAATTGCAAATACTACCCCAGGCGGTTAGTGATATTCGGCAGGTACTTGCAAAATCCGGATGTACTTGGCAGGACTACTGGGCAGTGGCCCAAGAATATGAGGTGATTAAATCAGGCTACTGGGCAGAATTGACCAACCAGGAGACTGATTTAATCACTGCACTCCAGAATGCATCCTCGCAACCGGACACAATTGGACTTGGTTCTATCGTTGCCCATACCGATCCTTACCGGACTTTGTATATCGAAAGAGGAGAAGTTGTAGAGGATCTGGAAGAAGAAGTAGTAGTTGCTTGGGATTGTTGGAAAGAGCGCTCAAAGAAGACTGAGAGGTACTTTCGAGATGAATTGCGGTTCTGGCAACCTCAATAGGTTTTCAGTGTACTTATAACTTTTTGGACAAATAAATATCAAACGAAACCCTGCAATTGCTGTAGGGAAAATTCCGTGCGCCAACATAAACAGGAGATTGTAGAATGACTGCAACTATTACAAGACCCAAGTCCAAAAAGGCTGCTGCTAGTAAACCGCAATCCCCATACAAGAGGCTTCATGTGATTATCCCAATTGAAGATATGCTGTGGGCTTCCCAGCAAAGACCCTCTGTGACACAATTATGGCAAGAATGTTGGACGGCAGATCCTTACGGTTCTCGGTGGATGCCTTTGTCCACTGCTCTAAGTTACAGTACTTTTATATCTGCAAAGAAAATTCTTTTCGAGAGTGGGTTATTTATTTTCAAACCGGACAAATCGATACAAGATGGACGCGAAACAGTCGCCTGGATGGTGAGGAATTTGCACGGTAGCAGAATGAAGGAGTTCTGGGAGAAACCTAATGCTGAAAATCAGGAACCAAATTCTATAAAACAAGAATCAAATGCTGAAAATACAGAGATGAATGCTGGCTCTGAAGAAATGCGTTGTTTATACATAGCGTCTATCTCAGATAAAACCCAGTCAGAGCAAGAGTTTCAGGAACCCTCACGAACTGCTCAGGAACACCTAACAATCTCTTCAAAAGAGATTGTTAGGTGTTTCTCTGACACGCTTACACGAATTTCGCGTGAGGAGCAGACGGCGATCGCTCCCTTGGGGGTCGCGTCGCCTCATTTGTTTGAAGGCGTGTCAGAGAAAGAGGAAGACTTGCCCACGGCAACTGACTGTACATCGCTGGCGCTTGTGGATGCTGTACAGGGTGAATCTGCTTCCTTGTTGGCTAAAAACCAGGATTGTGGTGTTGAGCCTAAAGATCGTAATAAAGGTGATTGTTCCGCCGCGCCTGTTGGCGAAAATGAATTTTCTTCAAGTTCTGCGATCGCAGAACAAAAAATAGAACCGAGTCGTCCCTCTGCTGAGTTGAAGGTTGAAAACTCAGTTTCTCGTGATGAAGACAAAGCAAATAATAAAGGTGAAAGTTCCACCGCAGCTGTCCTCAGTACTGAAAAATGGTCGCAAGAGGCTATTGTTACTCGATCTAAAGTGCGGCCGGAGCATATGCAAAAACTCAAAGTGGCGGAAAATTCTGGGCAGAATCCTGGGTTTGAGTACTTGCTTGAGTGTTGGGATGATCCGGCTTTGCAAATTATGATTAAAAAGTTGCTGGCGAAGTTTCCCAAGTGGGGGTTTACGATAGTGGATGGTGATTTAAAGACTTGAGTTTGGACTAATTGGCATTTAGCAGCAATGAATAGAAGGCAAGAGAAAGTTACTCAACTTCTTTTAGAGGCTGAGTTAAGTTGAATTGTTGAAAAAGAAGTAGAAACTAAGCAGCAGTTAGGTCAACTTTCTTAAGCGATTTTTCGGTTTTAGGTTTTTTAGATGGGTGTTTTTTGACAGTGGGATAATGGGGGACGGGGAGATGGCTGATGCCCTTGGGCGCGACCTGGTGATTTACCGCGAGTTTTAGCAGGTTGAGCAGGAGTGCCAATGGCAGCTAAAATTTCTCCCGTTCTTGTATGCAGAAAACAGCACAACAGCATTAAGCTCCAAGACATCAATTCCACAAATCTGGTATAGCTGACTAAGTTAGGAAACGCCTCTCGCCAACTAGGTAGTACGTGTAATGTATAAAATTCCTTAAAGGTTCGATAACCACTGCCATGAAAGGCTATAACTATTGTCATTACTTCTGATATACACATCCGCGACTTACTGCGACGTTCTCCTGTCGTTGTCGGTAGTTGTGGTATTTGCTGCCATAAGTTTTCCCACTGCTTACAAAAGTCATCTAATCTACATCACAGAATATTTGTGTAATGTCAAGCCGAGATACAATTGTAGACATCGCCAATACTTAGCTTTCCTTTGTTATTTTTAATCTCAGTGTTTTTTGTGACTTTTTTGCTGATTCTAAATCAATCTTAGTGATCGCCTAGACCTACGCAGTTTCTCGCGCTTGATATCTAGCAAGCTTTTTGCCTCTTTCTACCTGTCGAACTCACGTTGTATTACAACAATACATATACTATCGGTAAACAAGTATCAACAGTTCTTCTATCAGTTGTCGCCAAATAGCGGTGAGATTGGCAAAATTAGAATCTGGCTGATGCCTAGATGTGCAATAGCTTATCCTTTAAATATCCTATTCCCATACATTTGTCTGCCAAACACCATTGTGGGGTAAAAGTGGGGTAAAAACTTGTAAAAAAGTTTGGAAGGCTTGTAAAAATGTTATTATTCAAGGTCTGCAAAACCTCCACCCCCGGTTCAAATCCGGGTGCCGCCTTAAGGCTTTCAGCCTTTTAGGACAATCAAAAACAAACAAACTGGGGTAAATGATAGCCAAACTGATATTCAAAGGGTTAACTTAACCGGATACCGGAGTCCTGATGGGGTTATTTTGCACATCTGACTAAGTAGGGGTAACTGTAACTTTTATAAAACCCCTATTTTTAACTAAATATTCTTCAGTATTTGTTTACCCTTTGGTTATCCTTCCAGGGGGTTTTTATTTTGGGTATAAGGGTAACTGGCTAGCGCTGGCGATCGCTCTTTTATCTTCAACACCCAATTCTTGAGCAAGCGCTTGAATGAATTGCTCGATTTCTGGTTTAAGTGATATTCATAACTATTACCTCAGCTAAAAGAAGGGATGCATTAACTTTGTTCTAACAATTTCCCTACATTCTCAGCAATTCTCTCCTCTAATTCCCTCGCTTCCAGATTCAAAACTTCCAATTCTTCATTCAACTCTTCCAACTTCTCAGCAAAAACAAAATCATCCACTACTCGTTCCGCAACACCCACATAACGTCCAGGGTTTAAACTCCATCCCTGCGCGGCGATTTCTTTTAAAGTTGCTACCTTACAAAAAGGGGGGAAAAAGAAATCCAGTTCCCTCCCCTTTGCAAGGAGAGGGTTAGGGTGGGGTAAGCCCCGCCCCACTCCCTAAATCCTAAAGATGCAACTTGAATCCTGATAGCTTATTCTTTTGTTATCCAAATACTAAGGATGCTTTAGATGGTTGCCCAAATCCAAGAACTTGAAGCGCAGCACTGGGTTAAAACTCGTTCTTCCCTCGACCCTAGCGAATCGACTTTCCTGATTTGGAAAGGTAAAATTTATGCCTTTATCCCCGGCGAAAAAAGACAACTTCTGTTTAAGATGCTGGGATTGAGCGTTAGCAGATGTATTCCCACAGCCGAAGGTAGCTGGGATTTTACTTCCAGGGAACTAACTTACTACCTCAACCCAAAAACAGATGAAGTCTTATCCAAATGGGAAAATCCTTGGACAGGCGAGACAGTTCCGGTGATTCACGTTGCCAATAATCCAGTACAGGGAAAGTTTGAGGGAAATTTCCCCGCACAAGTAGATGGTGACAGCACAACCTTTGTTTTTGATATATTTCCCTATTACCCCAATCCCCTAGCAGACGAGCGCAAATTTGCCGAATACAGCCCTAATCCAATTTATCAGGCAGCGGAATTGTTTAAATTAACAGTGCCAACCGCAGATTTATTCAACCCAGCCCTTTCCTCAGTTTCTCAACTCAAACTGAGTTGGGATCGGATTGGTCAATGGCTTCCCTGGATGAAAATGGGCGATCGCCCCGGTCAACTGATCTATAGTGCTGTCGGTAGTAAAGTCAATGGTTTAACAGAACTACCCCCACTGCTGCAAGATGAAATTAATAACCGTATTCCTCTATATAAACAGGCCCCAAAAGAATTGATAGATGGAGAAGATATGACTTCCTGGTTATACTTCCAAAAGCATTTTCCAGCTTACTTGGCTGGTGAAATCTTCCCACTTCCCCAAGCAGAAGAATTGTAAACTCTTGGCGATCGCTGAATTGGGGATTGGAGACAAGCGGATAAGGCAACTAGAGAAATAACCCAATCCCCAATCCCCAATCCCCAATTCACTCTTCACCTGAACAATCAAATAGATGTAAACCTAACCGTTGGGAAAGTTCTTCACACACTTTTACCCCCCGGACACTGTTACCACGCACATCCAGCAACGGCGAAAAAACTCCAATGCCCATCTTATTGGGTACAACTGCCATAATCCCGCCAGTAACACCGCTTTTCGCCGGAAACCCAATTTTGTAAGCCCACTCACCTGCAAAGTTATACATCCCACAGGTATACATAACACTTAGAATATCTTTGATGTAACGCTTATCTACCGCCCGTTCTTTGGTGATGGGATTAATACCTCTGTTAGCAAGGGTGGCCGCCATCACTGCTAAGTCTTGACAATTCACCATCACAGCACACTGCTGAAAATAAAGATCCAGCGCCTCTTCTATGTTCCGGTCAATCATGCCAAAGTTAAGCATTAGATGCGCCATTGCGCGGTTCCGATGGCCTGTACTCCGTTCTGAGGTAAAAACTGAAATGTCAACGAATACGTCCCGGCCAATATATCGCCGAAACATATCTAGCACTCGGTTGAGGCGTTCGGTGGGGCCGGAACCTTTAATTAAGCTAGTGGTTGCGATCGCTCCAGCATTTACCATTGGATTATAAGGTCGCTTCGATTGCTCATCCAAAATAATCGCGTTGAATGCATCCCCTGTCGGTTCCACGCCAACTCTAGTCAAAACATAATCCCGTCCATGATCTTCTAAGGCCAGTCCATAAGCAAACACCTTGGAAATTGACTGAATCGTAAAAAGTTGCTCGTAGTCCCCAACGTTGTAAACCTGACCATCTACTGTCACAATACAAATGCTGAACGAGTCCGGGTTTGCTTTTGCCAGTTCGGGAATGTATTTCGCTACTGCACCCTCCCGCAGTGACTTGTACTGGGAATGCAACTCGTTGAGAACAGCTAATAATGGCGATGGTTCTATTTCTAAATCTCCTTGATTTGTCATTAGGCTGATAGCATTTCCAAAATACTCACTATATATAGTAGGGGTGCAGCTGTACATCCCTAGAGTTACAAAGATTTTGTCAAAAACAGCTTGCTCTCAAAAATCATACTTGAGCAGATTACTGAGGACAAAAAAGATAGCCTGTATTTTTTAATACACACAAAATCTTTTGCCCAAGCGATCGCGAAGTTTTCTTAACTTTTGAGTCATTAATCCTGAAAAATATTAAGTTGAGTATCCTCCTTTTTTTTATACTCAGCAATACTAGATATAGAAGTAATATTTGTTGCCAATCTAAGTCTAGTTATGGAGAATAAAAGTGATGATTAATGTAAGTAGAAAAAACTTGGAAACAAGATATTAAACTCAAACTAATTTACATAGTTATTTCAGGTGTAACTCATATCACCACTTATTCATAGTTAAATCTAATTATTTCATTAAATAAATGATTTTAAGCATTTATGCCGATGCTATTTAATTAAAGTTATATTATGTTCTTATAGGAAATCTTCAAAAAAGATGTGATATAAAATACACGAAGAGTTACGAGCCTTTAGAACCGATGTGAATGGGGTATCGTCACTTTAGCGTGAAATAAACGTAAAGTTTTTTTAAGAAAATTTTGACTTGTCGAAAAAAACGTTACATAGCCAAAGTCCGCATTTGAGAAAGGTTTCACCCTTCAAATTGGAATTGGAATTTGAGAAAGGGGCCGATAGTTACGCTAAAACCCTGATCCCCAAGCTAAAAGGTTCGTGTTAGTCTGTTGCAGTTAAGAATAACAAAGTGAAAACGGAACGAGTTCGAGTTTTTCAAAAGGGAAATCACTTTCATTAGTGAAAAATCCCACAAGTTATAAAACTTTAAGTTCTTACAGTCGCTTTCAAAAACGGACGCATGAATCAAAGACATTTGTGGACTATTGTTACCCTGTTTCTGACTGTTTTGGGAATGCCCTCAGTCGGTTGCACTCAAACCACCAAGGGAAATGCGCTAGCATCGCAAAAATCACCCGCCCCTGATGTGGTTAAGGTGGGAGAGTACCAATCCAGAGCAGGGAAACAAACCTTGGACGCTGTGATTACAGAAATTCATCCTCACGACATTAAAGGACGTAAGGCGGCAACCCTTTTTATCAAAGATATACCTGTTCTAACCTTTTTGAGTTCTGTATCAAATACGAATCTTGAAACGAAAAAAGTTGGTGAAATTGGAAATACTAGGGGCGTACAAGAGTACGCCCTTATTGCTAGCAATTCATCAAATGCACTGAATTCTGGCAACGTCACAGATGTGAGTAATCAGATTAGTTCCGCCGACAATGACCCGGTTCAGATAGCTGGTGTCATAGCAGCTAAGATAAACCAGTTGAATCGGGAAAATGTGGACGGGAGTAAGATTACCGTAAGCTGGAAAGCAGGGGAAAAATCTACTGGCAATCAAGCGCAAAACAAAAGCGCCCCAGCCCAACAAAATGGCGATCGCTATGTAATCAAAATTAATGGCGAAGAATTGGTCGAAATCAACGAAGGTACGCGACTAGCAGATAGCACCAACAATCTGGCGCAAGATGCATTGCAAGCAACCAATCGCCTGCGGAGGCTATTAGGTAATGCATCTCCCCTAAAAGAGATTGCGAATATGCCAGTGCGTCAACTAATATCAATGCCAAAGCAGCCTCAACAGATTGCCGTCGGCTCGGTGCGATCCACTTTGAGAGGTATAGCTTCTTTTTATGGCTATGACTTTGCTGGTAATCGCACTGCTAGCGGTCAGAGATTTAACCCTGAAGGAATGACTGCCGCTCATCGCAGCTTACCCTTTGGTACAAAAGTCCGTGTAACCAACACCCGTAATGGTCGTTCTGTAGTGCTGCGGATTAATGACCGAGGCCCATTCATTCGGGGTCGAATCATTGACGTGTCTACTGGCGCGGCTCGAGTTTTGGGAATGATGGGCAGTGGCATAGCACCAGTACAAGTTGAAGTCTTGGGAAAATAATTATTAGGCAATAGGCAATAGGCAATAGGCAATAGGCAATAGGGAGTAGAGATAGATTTTACCAATGCCCAATGCCCAATGCCCAATTCAAGTTCCGTATCACTTAATTCCCCTAGTTCAATCATCTCTTCCCTCGGTTTCAGATATAAACTAACGGGGGAGGGATCGATAAGAACTAGGGGTATTTTTGTGCGCCTGCTGACAACAGTCGCAGCTTTACGCTGCTATTTAACTAAACGCTACTCAGAAAACAAGCTGATTGCGGTTACTGAGGATCTGAGACTAGATGAGATGACTGGCTGGTATCAGACGGCAGTCGGTCTGGTGCCAACGATGGGGAATTTACATCAAGGTCATTTAAGCTTAATCCAACGGGCGCGGCAAGAAAATTCTACGGTGATTGTGAGTATTTTCGTCAATCCTCTGCAATTTGCTCCCAATGAGGATTTTCAACGCTACCCCCGCACTTTAGAGCAAGACCAACAACTTTGCGAACAAGCTGGGGTAGATGTCATTTTCGCACCGACTCCGGAAGATATGGCAGTTCCCCAGAAGAGTATACAAGAATCAAAAGTTACACAAGTTATCCCCCCATCTGCTATGATAACAGGCTTGTGTGGTCGTTCTCGGCAAGGTCACTTTCAAGGTGTCGCTACGATTGTGACCAAACTTTTCAACTTGGTACAGCCTGACCGTGCCTACTTTGGTCAAAAGGATGGTCAGCAATTGGCAATTATTAAACGCTTAGTAGCTGATTTAAATTTGCCAGTAGAAATTGTTGCTTGTCCAACAGTGCGGGAAGGGTCGGGTCTTGCCTTCAGTTCTCGTAATCAATATTTGACTGCAACGGCAAAAGAGGAAGCAGCGGTATTATATCGCGGCTTGCGACGGGCTGAAGCCGCATTCATTGCGGGCGATCGCAATCGCGACAAGTTGATAGCAGTGGTACAGCAAGAAGTGGCAATGGTCAGCACGCTCTCAGTGGAATATATTGAATTGGTTGAACCGACTACGTTGATGTCTTTAGAAAAAGTTGAGGAGGAAGGAATGTTGGCGATCGCAGCTCGTCTTGGGTCTACACGTTTGATTGACAATATCATATTGCGCGATCGTCAACCCATTATCGCCATTGATGGCCCAGCTGGGGCTGGGAAATCCACTGTGGCGCGGCAAGTGGCAGCAAACCTGGGTTTAGTGTATTTAGATACAGGAGCAATGTACCGTGCTGTCACTTGGTTAGTATTGCAAAAGGGGATTGCGATTGATGATGAGTGTGCGATCGCTGAATTAACTAACCAGTGTAAAATCGAACTTACTCCTAACCAGGATTTAGAATCTTCTGTGCGGGTTTGGATTGACGGTACTGATGTTACCCAGGCAATTCGCACCATTGAAGTCACTTCTCTTGTATCTGCGATCGCGGCACAAAGCGCTGTCCGTCAAGCACTGGTTAAACAGCAGCAAAACTGGGGTAAAAGAGGTGGTTTAGTAGCTGAAGGTCGGGATATCGGTACTCACGTTTTCCCCGATGCCGAAGTGAAAATCTTCTTAACCGCTTCTGTCAGTGAACGCGCCCGTCGCCGCCAGCAAGACTTTCACAAACAAGGTCAGCCTGAAGTGAGTTTAGAGCAGCTGGAACACGACATTGCCGAACGTGACTGGAAAGATAGTACACGCAAAGTTTCTCCTTTGCAAAAAGCAGCCGATGCGATCGAAGTTGTAACCGACGGTTTGAACACCTTTGAAGTCACAGCACAAATCGTTAATTATTACCAGCAGCATTTATCTCAGTAGTAATGACCGCTATTTGCGGTTAGTGTTTTAGTCTCAAAGGGTGGTGGGTGAGTGATTATTCACTTACCATCCTCAGAACTGCATTTTAAAACAAAATCGATAATTTGACTATTGGCTATGTTTCTTGTAAATGCAAGATTTGTATTATAGATTTTATATTTATTCAAATAACTAACTCATCTCGCTTACGACTGATTTTTCACATCGCAATTAATCCTACTAAAGGTGGAAGTATGAAAGCTTGAATTGCTAAATGCTAATTAAATTGGCTTTTTTCTATGAAATATTAGCCATTTTTATTTATAGTCATGAATTCCTAGCGATTTGACTTATCACCGAAGTACTTTGTTTTCGTATTCACTTTGGTAGTAGAATGACGTTGTTAAGTTTTATGTTCCATCATTAAAGACATAAAACCACCAAAAATAAAAGCTGTTAATTTCCCAAGCTTCTGCAATAGCTTTTAACTGGAAACCGGTAAAGAGAGGATTTGACACATGGCATTTGTACAGCCCCCACTACCCTTCGACATTAATGCTTTAGAGCCTTATGGCATGAAAGCTGAAACTTTCGAGTACCATTATGGCAAGCATCACAAAGCTTACGTAGACAACCTCAACAAGCTCACTGAAGGTACAGAACTTGCTGATAAGTCTCTGGAAGAGGTGATCAAAACTTCCTTCCAAGACTCCTCTAAAGCGGGAATCTTCAACAATGCTGCCCAAGTTTGGAACCACACCTTCTTCTGGAATTCCTTGAAACCAAAAGGTGGTGGCGCACCCACAGGTGATCTCGCAGCCAAAATCGATAAAGATTTTGGTAGCTTTGATAAATTCAAGGAAGAATTCTCTAACGCGGCTGCAACTCAATTTGGCAGTGGATGGTCTTGGCTCATCGATGATGGTGGTACGCTGAAGGTGATCAAAACACCCAATGCAGAAAACCCTCTAGCTCATGGTAAGAAGGCACTCCTAACCTTAGATGTTTGGGAACACGCCTACTACATTGACTATAGAAATGCCCGTCCGGCGTTCATCAAGAATTTCTTAGAAAACTTGGTCAACTGGGACTTTGCTGCTGAAAACTTGGCTAAAGCTTAATTAATTGCCAGTTTTGACCTGGCTGCGATACGGCTACGTGGCTTGTGCCAGATATGTAAAGTAGAAATAATCAGTTAACACCCTTGTCAGCAGTCACGACAGTAGTGTGTCAAGTTTAAATTGATGGGTAAGCAAGTTCGTAGTAAGGACTTTAGTCCTTATTTTCTAAGCACTAAAGTGCTTGCTACAAACCCTGAAAACTAGCTTGACAAAGTACCAGTATCGTGGCTGTTTTTGGTTGGGCGTTGAGAGGATAGGAGAGATGGGGGAGCAGAAAATTTATCCCTTATCCTCCTTTATCTTAAAAAGTAGCGATTATGAACTGTGTACATCAAAACACATGAAAAAACACATGAAAATCTTTCTTACTTAATCCCCAATCCTCGTTGTGACATGAAAATAAAACAGGAGTCAGAATACAGAATTCAGAATTCAGAATACTCTATCCCTTTATGGATGGAGTTTTAAGGCGAGAATATTCTAATTTTTTTCGACCCACTCGTACAGAATTCATACTGAATTCTGACTCCTGAGTTCTGAATTCTTCTTATAAAATATATGGATAATATGGATAGCAAAGAACTAGCGCAATACATCGAAGCAACGAATAGCATCTCTAAACCTTGGGTATTGGTACAACTGCGCCTCAAGAAATTGCAAGAGCGTCGAGCCACCCTTACAAACGATGTTTACACCAAAGAATTAGAAGATATTTACCAAGACTTGATGAATTTGGGGGAATGGTGGCGCGGTATTGAAGATGAGGTATTTTAAAGTGAGGAGTTATGAGTTGTGAGTTGTGAGTTTTCCTAACTCCTAACTCCTCACTTTTAACTCCTAATACCAATTTTGTATGAAGCTGCATAGAATTAGATCCTCCCTAGCCCCCCTTAAAAAGGGGGGAACTGGAAAAACATCTATCAAAGTCCCCCTTTTTAAGGGGGATTTAGGGGGATCGAGATATGTGCAACTTCACATTAAATTGGTATAACTTATAACTCCTAACTCCTAACTTAAAACGCAACCTGATGGCTCAAGCTCTCGATCAAGTCGATTACGATACTCTCGATGCCGCAAAACGACGCTTCATCGATGCTGCAAAACGCACACTTGGCTTTGCAAGCAATTACGGCATTGTCCCCGCGTCGGGTCTGGGAGCAAGCGCTAACGCTTTCAGCTTCAACCTCGCTCCGTTTCTGGAGGCGGGGGCTAGAGAACTTTCTATGACACTTGTCCCCGAAGGTCTGGGCACCGCAGACGATACCCGCCCTGATGACCTCTGTGAAGAAGAACTTCGACGATTCTGGTGGAATATTGGGATCAAGATCATCTCGTGTCTGACGAACGACGCTGCAACTTCTGGTATGCAGACTATACTTCTCGGTCTTTATCTGCCGTCGAGTACTCCTGAAACGATCTTTACCCCCGCTTTCCTTGATGGGTTTCTGGATGGAGTCGTTGAGGGGTGCAAACGAGTGGGGTGTGTTTATCTGTCTGGGGAAACTCCTCAACTAAAAACTAAGATGATTCCAGGGCGGCTCGACATCGCCGGCTCGGTTTTTGGGGTTATGCCGGCTGGTGTCGCTCCCATTGATAGTTCGCGTCTGGATGCCGGAAATACCATTGTTCTGGTCGAGAGTTCGGGCCCCCATGAAAACGGCTTTACCCCACTGCGAAAGCTCGCCGAGTCGCTCCCTGATGGCTATAGAACAAAACTTCCAAGTGGGCAGGAGTTCTGGGAAGCGATGAATGCTGCGTCGTATCTTTACACGCCCCTTGTACAAGCAGTACTTGGCGAGGGAATTCGCCCCACGGCGATGGAAAATATTACTGGTCATGGCTGGCAAAAGCTGATGCGGTCGGTGAAGCCGCTTCGGTATGTCATTGAAACAATGCTCCCAGTGCCGGAGATATTTACGTTTGTCGAGGGTCATCTTGAAGGCGGAGCCGAGACGATGCTTTCCGTGTTTAATTACGGTGCAGGATTTGCATTCTATACAGAGTCGGAGCAGGATGCAGAGAAAATTGTCATGCTTGCAACAGAACATCAACTTTCGGCTGTGATTGCCGGAAGGGTTGAGGCGTCCCTTAGCCGCGAGGTGGTAATAGAACCCCTTGGAGTCACTTTGAAGGGAGATTCTTTTGGGATTGCGCGAGGGGTATAATACAGCCCAAGCGTAGGCATAGCCCGTCGTAGACATCGCTAGTTTTCTCGAAGCTTTGTAGACTTACAAAGAAAGGCATGATTCAGAAGACAGAACTAAAGTTTTCTGCCTCCTGCCTCCTGAATCATGCGATGCCTGGGTTGGGCTACGCCTACGCTAAAGTCATTACTGGTCAAATAAAAACAGTGGAATCACTGTTATAAGTAATATTTTTACACACAATATAGGATTGCATTTTAGGCTTATTAGAGATCATAACTCTACCAAGACTCTAGTATCTAAGTCATTTACCACAGATGCTATAGGCGTATTTATGAAATTTTGGATGCATTATTTATTACTACTTAAAACTAAAGTAGTCCAAAACACCCATGACCACTGAGGTTAAGATTTGCTAACGTAGTCTTAACATATTGAAAAATTTGCTGAGAAAGCAGAGAAAGTAGCAGCCAACACTAAATTTTTAGTGCTGGATCTTTCTCATCTGTAGATGTGGCATTTTAGTGTGTTGAGAATTTATATATTTTATTCAGAGGGGGTTATGGCTGTAAATTTGGCCCGGACTACTGCTTCCACAGAACTTTTGAAGCAAATATTCCATAACATTGATGCACATAGTTGTCCAAGGTTATTCAACTTTCACATGCACACTGTCTACTCGGATGGGAGGTTGCAGCCGAGTGGATTGATGGAGCAGGCGATCGCTATTGGCCTAAAAGGGTTAGCCATCACCGATCATCATGGTATTATCGGCTATCAAGCTGCACTGGCTTGGTTAGAAGACTGGAAGTGGAATAATCCTGGTGCAAGCACTCCTCACCTGTGGAGTGGCGTGGAAATCAATGCCAACCTTTTGGATATAGAAGTTCATATTTTGGCTTACGCTTTCGGGACAGAACACCCTAGTATGAAACCCTATCTCCAAAGAAGGGCTACTACAGGCCAAGAATATCAGGCAAGTAACGTGATTGCCGCTATTCATGAAGCCGGGGGGTTGGCAGTTCTGGCTCATCCAGCCCGTTACAAGCGATCGCATTTTGACTTAATTCCAGCTGCGGCCGATAAGGGTATCGATGGCGTGGAAAGTTTCTACGCCTACAATAACCCTAGCCCCTGGCAACCCAGCATAGTGGAATCAGAACAAGTGCAAAAGTTAGCTGATGAATACTTCCTTTTCAATACCTGTGGTACTGATACCCACGGCTTGAGCCTGCTACAACGTTTGTAAAGATGAATCCATTTTTTTTTCAACTCTCCTGGTTCAATCTGCCAGGAGGTTATTCTATTTTGGATTTTCGTTCAACAAAGGACTATAGCAATACGCTTGGGTTAAGGGCGGCGGGCAAAAATTTTGGGTTTTCGAGACGCGGTAAATCGCCGTCTCTACAAGTGTTTTGGTCTTATCTAAACTGTATTGAGGACTATAGTCGATTCTTGGTAGGAATCACAATCATTGAAAAATAGGGTACTTCATCTGGATTAACTTCATCCAGGGGTATGATTCGTTGCTGTGATGTTGATGCCCGCTCAATATATCTTGCTCGTGATGCAAGTCCTAATTTATGCAGGATATCCCGCACTTTGGTAAAGTGGCGACCTAGCTTCATAATTGCCGCTGCATCGGTCATTAGCAGATGTGTAGTCAGTTCTTCTGCTGGTAGTGGGGCGGGTAAAACTGTGAGGATATCGGTGTAGTAGGTAAAAGGTACACCCAAGGCTACTGGACAAGCCATCAGTGAAGAAACTCCGGGGACAACTTCTGTTTCGTACTGGTCACATAACCGCGTAAACAGGTACATGAACGAACCATAGAAAAATGGATCACCCTCGCATAGCACTACGACATCTCGACCTGCTGCTAAATGGTTGGCGATTGGTTCAATTTCTTTGTCATAAATAGACTTTGCCTTTTCTGGCTCCAAAGCGCGAGGGAGGTGAAATAACACCTCGATTTGATTGCCAGGAAGATATTGCGCCACGATCGCTCTGGCAATACTTTCTTTATCTGTGGCTGATTGATAAGCTACCACAGGAGCGGCACGTAATAACCGCAGCGCCTTCAGGGTTAATAGTTCTGGATCGCCTGGGCCGACACCAATTCCATAGAGACGACCTTTGGGTTGCATATTCATTCTTCCTCCGTTGCCAGGGCGTTAACTGCTGCTGCCGCGATCGCACTTCCACCGCGCCGACCGTGTAAGGTTAAAAATGGTACATTCCTGCTATCTGCTGCCAGTGCGGCTTTCGATTCTGCTGCACCGACAAACCCCACTGGAAAGCCCAAGATAATCGCAGGTTTCGGCGCTCCTTCATCAAGCATTTCTAATAGTCGGAAAAGTGCTGTGGGCGCATTGCCAATTGCGATTACTGATCCTTCCAGGTGCGATCGCCATAATTCTAGAGCTGCTGCCGACCTTGTAGTACCCATGCGCTGGGCAAGTTCTGGCACTTCTGGCTCGTTGAGGGTACAGATAACTTGATTGTTTGCAGACAACCGCCGCCTGGTAACGCCATCGGCAACCATCCGGCAATCGCACAGTATTGGCGCTCCTGCGGCTAGTGCTGCCCTTGCGGATTGTACTGCTGTTGGTGAATATCCCAAGTCAGTGACAATATCCGTCATTCCACAGGCATGGATGAGACGTACAGCAACTTTTGCTACATCTGGGGGCAACACATCTAGGTTCGCTTCTGACCGGATGATTGCAAAGGAATTACGGTAAATTTCGTTGGCATCTCGGATATAGTCGGGCATTAAATTTTGGATTTTAAATTTTGGATTTTGGATTGAGGTATAAAAAACGAAAGGCTCAGATTGCCAACTTCTCTAAATTGAAGAAGAATTCTGTTTTGTTAAATAATTGCTGTAATTGTGTCAGTGCATATCGATTCGCAAATTTCCCAAAGGACTCATCAGAATTTAAACGTTGAATTTTATATACATATAGCATCCGCTCTATTAATGCAGGTAGTTCGGCAAAAGTTACATATTGATATAGTTCACGTCCGAATTTCTGTTTGCTGTCACCAACATAAACGTGATAGCCCTCTACAGTTTTATTGTCAGCCTCAATGCTGACGCCGAGGAGAGTAATATCACTCTTGCCATGCTGGGCACAGGATTTTTCGCAGCCAGTGAAGTGGATATTAACTGGACAATCGAGAGGAACGCGAGTTTTAAGATACTCCGCTAAAGCCAACGCATGACTTTTTGTATCTGTAGCCGAAGAGGCGCAACCCTTTTTACCAGAACAGGCAACTAATGCACTCTTGATGTTGGTTACAGAGGAATCTAATCCTAAAAAAGCAATTTCATTTTGGACATCGCCAACCCATTGCTGAGGAATATCTGTAAGAAGCAAATTTTGCCAAGGGGTTAGCCTGAGAGTTTCACTGCCATATTTTGCTGCTAAATCTGCTAAACCCCGCATCTGTCTACTCTCCAATCGGCCAAGGGGCAAGACGACACCAATGTAAAATAAGCCTTGCTGACGTTGGGGATGGATACCAATATGCTGATATTTCATATCTGACCTCTCCCCCAACCCCTCTCCTTGTAGGAGAGGGGAGAATTTCTCCCCCTTCCCTTGCAGGGAAGGGGGTCGGGGGGTTAGGTCTTTTCTTTTTTCACTGCATAAAAGCGGGAAAGGTAAACACTGTTGAACTTCCTGGAGATAATTTTCACAACCCAAAGTATTGAGTAACTCTCTCAGACGTAGCCGCCGCTTACTTGTAGTATTACTATGAGCTAGATAGACATCCGCCAAAGCTGCCAAGACGGGCAAACATTCCTCTGGTGGTAACAAAATTCCCGTATCGCTGGGCGGTTGACCCTTCTCGCCGACACTGAGATAGAGGCGAAAGTAAACATGATCGTCAACTAAGACAGCAGCAAAGGCGATATCATTCAAGCGATCGCACACCCGAATTATCCCACCACCGTCAAAGCAAACGCTAAATTTTGCCGACAGTCCCGAAAGCGCCGGATGTGCAGCAATATAATCATCCCAACTTTGGACAAAAGGGCGAGTGTCGATTAATTCCTGGGGATCAATACCAGCAGTTGGACTGGTCATAATATTGCGGATTTGGTCTACAACAGTATTGCCAGAACCCAATCCCATATCTTGTAGGTACTTCAAAACCTCAGCATTTATCCCGGTGCGGATTTCACGGACTTGCAGATTAGCTCGATTAGTCACATCTATATAGCCGCCACCGTGTTGTTCTGCTATATCTGCGATCGCACGGCACTGCTGACTACTAATAATTCCACCTGGTATTCTAATGCGAGATAATATACCATCTGCGGCGGGAGTAGGATAAAACAGGCCAGGACAAGTGGCAAATCCAGAAAGCAAATTTAGAACTCCTTCCCCGTGCAACGCAGGGAGTAGACGGTGAGTGTGTCTTGAGGACATCCTGAGAGTTGGCATTCTGACTTGGGTGATCCCATCACAGCTGCGGCACAGTCCCGGAATTTCACCGGAGTTTCCCAAATCTCAGCTTTAGTAATTTAGATTTTGTTTTGGTTATGGATATTAACCAGACATCATCCAGATAATCATCTTACATTACCATAGCCATAAATTTTACCTTAGCTTATATACTGCCGTTTTAGGTGGTTGATAGCTACGTTGGTGCGATCGCATGGTGAGTCTTTGTTTTTATCCCCTTGCGGGGTAATGCGATCGGAAAGAATTATAACGAAGTAGTTACTAATGTAAAAAACATTCTTAAGTTTCCATCCCCTTTCGGGGCGATGCGATCGTAAAGGTCAACCACTTAAATAAACACACCTAAAAATCATCCCATCGTTTCCATCCCCTTTCGGGGCGATGTGATCGTAAAGAATGAATGGCAATGTAGGGAAGTCATTAACCATTAAAAGTTTCCATCCCCTTTCGGGGCGATGTGATCGTAAAGAAAAAAGCTGCAGAAGGCGCAACGGCTGCAGCACAGGCGTTTCCATCCCCTTTCGGGGCGATGTGATCGTAAAGTAGAACCTCGTCTTATAAAAGACTTTTTTTGATTTTTTGTTTCCATCCCCTTTCGGGGCGATGTGATCGTAAAGAGTTCACTTTTGGAAACCTTACCAGGAGCGGGTTTCAGACCCCCTAATCGACACCACTTTTTTTAGTGTCAATAACTCCCGAATAATTGTCAATAACCAATGCATTTCACAGCTTGAAAGCTTTGCTGTGCAAGCAATCGACACCAGTCAACCAATTTATGCGGTTTTCAAGGTTCGGGCGAGTGGTGTCGATGAACGACATACGCTGCTTCCAAACTAAAACTTTCTCACCTTTTTTGTCAAATCTATTACACGATTGTTACAAAAAACTGGGGAATTTGAGCGATCGCATTTCCACACCCAGAATTGACTTATACTGCCATTACGCAATCGGAATTGAAGAAGTATGCAGAAGTCAGAATTATTCTTCAATTTTGACAAAAGAATGATGAGAATTTTCTCATAGAAGTTTCATAAAAGACTCATGTAAGCTTGGGAAGCTCTTAATTAGTTCGGCATCCATTCACTGAATAACTTAGGGACATTTAACCATGAGACTGATGGTATATTCCCACGATGGCTTCGGTCTTGGTAATATTCGCAGAATGCTGGCAATATGCACCCACTTACTTGATTCGATTCCAGAACTTTCTATTCTGGTGATTTCTGGTTCGCCGATGCTGCACAGCTTTCGTCTCCCGAAAAGACTCGATTATATTAAACTACCCTGCTTAAATCGGGGAACATCTGGTGAAATGTCTGTCAAGTATCTAGGGACAGAAATTGATGAAACAGTGAAATTCCGCTCAGAGTTAATTTTATCTGCGATCGCTAATTTTAAACCTGATATATTTCTAGTAGACAAAAAGCCTTATGGTATCCGTAATGAATTAAAAGCGGCTATCGAATATCTAAAAACAAAGTTGACAGAAACTTCCCTAATTCTCCTGCTGCGCGACATTTTGGATCATCCAGATGTGACGATTCCAGAATGGCAAAAGCACGGTAACAACGAAGCAATACATAGATTTTACGATCGCGTGCTTGTCGTTGGCACTCCCGAAATTTTCGACATTCGCCAAGAATATCAACTACCGCCAATGGTTGCCGAGAAGGTACAGTTTTGTGGTTACATCCGCACAGAATTGGGGCGTAAAAGTCCAAATCTCATCCGCAGCGAGTTGCGATTAAGTCCAGAAGAACAATTTATTTTAGTTACGCCAGGTGGTGGCGAAGATGGTTACAGGTTAATTGACACATATTTATCGAGTTTGGTATTGTTGCCAGATTCCTATAAATTCCGAAGTTTAATTATATGTGGCCCAGAAATGCCCTTAGAACACCAAGCTGCACTGCAACGGAAAGCAGCAGCATATCCCCAAGTGCTGATAGGCGAATTTACCGATGATTTGATGAGTTACATCGCCGCCGCAGATGCCGTAGTAGCAATGGGAGGCTACAACACAACTTGCGAGATTCTCTCAGCAGGTAAGCCAGCTGTAGTAGTACCCAGAATTAAGCCATCACGAGAACAGTGCATCCGTGCAGAACACTTGTCAAAGTTGGGGATTTTGGCAGCGATTCATCCAAATGATCTGACTCCAGATATATTACTGCGATCGCTGTTACAACAACTCCAAACTCCGCAGATTTCCTTTTCCACAATTAATCTGGATGGATTGCCCAAAATTAGCCAATACATTTCTGCCTTACTCACAAAAAAAAAGAGCGTGAGTTCATTTTGTTACAAATCCCCGGAACAATTACCAGAATTAATGATGATTGCCAAAACTGTTTAATTAAAAAGTAGACAAGTCCTAATTCACTTTTTCTTTTGCTTTGTTTGTTTTATACAAACTCATAACAATGATTGCGACAGATGGAGTACTCAACGGAATTACCAGCAACTCTTTGACAATTCAAAATCAAAAATGTAAAATCCAAAATTGTTGAAAGAGGTGAAAGTATCATGAAACGTATTATGTTCTATTGCCAACATATTTTAGGTATGGGGCATCTAGTTCGCAGCCGAGAAATTGTCCGCGGTTTAACCCAAGACTTTCAAATTTGTTTTATTAATGGCGGTGAAATAATTCAAGGATTTGAAATTCCTGCTGGTGTCGAAGTCATCAACCTACCGGCAATTAAAACTGACGCAGAATTTACAGAACTGCAAGTAGTAGATGATGCTTTTAGTCTCAGCGAAGTCAAGGAAATCAGAAAAAATCGACTTTTGGAAATATTTGACCAATTCCAGCCTGATATTTTAATAGTTGAGTTATTCCCCTTTGGGAGAAGACGCTTCTCTTTTGAATTAATTCCCTTATTAGAAAGAGCAAAATCAAATGGAGACTCAACTAAAGTCGTTTCTAGTTTGCGAGATATTGTAGTTGCTAAACCAGAGAAACAGGCAAAGCACGAAGAAAAAGTATGTAAATTAATCAACAAATATTTTGATATGTTGCTGGTTCACGGCGACCCAGAATTAGTACCACTAGAAGAAACGTTTTCTAGAGTCCATGACCTCAAATGTCAAGTATATTACACCGGATATGTTGTGCAAGAGCCACCGACAAATCCTGCGCTTACTGATGAAGATCGAGAAATTATTAAATCAGATAAACCTCTGATTTTAGTTAGCGTAGGCGGTGGGAGATTTGGTCATGAATTGCTTGAATGTGTAGTGAACACAGCCCCTTTCTTAGAGAAATCATTGCCACACAATATTCAGGTTTTTACCGGGCCATTCATCCCCGATTCCAAATTTAAGGAACTGCAAGCAATGGCAAAATTTAGCAAGAATATCCACATTCGACGCTATACTCCTTATTTGCTAAATTACATGAAAAAAGCAGACCTTTCGATAAATATGTCTGGCTATAACACCACAATGAATGTTCTAACTACAGGTGTACGAGCCATGATTCTTCCCTTTACAGGCAATCAGGATCGAGAACAAACTATTAGAGCCGAAAAGTTAAGCAATTTAGGAATCGTCAAATTTATCAATCCTAATGATTTGAAACCAGATTACTTAGCTATTAATATTATTCATTACCTGAAAGAAAAACCTAATAAAATTAGCTTTGATTCTAATGGAGTTGAAAAAACTGCAACTGTCTTAAAAGCTCTAGCATTCAAGCAAAAAGTTGCATGAGAAGGAGTCAGAAGACAGAATTATGAATTCTGTTTGATAAATTCACAGAAAAATCAAATCATGGTTAAAACAAAAATTTGTATTACTACACTCGAATATCCACCCGATATTGGCGGAGTTGGTGAATCAGTGCATCGGATTGCCAAGATGCTAAATGATAGCGGCTATGAAGTTCATATTGCCGTTTTTCGCTCTAAACAACGACTAGTTTCTGATGGAAGTCGCAGACGAGCAAGTTGCACATCAACGCTTCAAGATGGTGTGTTTGTACATCGCATTAAGTCAGCCGTTCGGACTCAAACAACAGAAATCCAAGATTTTTTTAGTGATGTTTACTTTCAACTCAAATGTCTGCATCAAAAGCATAACTTTGACTTGTTTCACGCCTTCTTTCTAAATGAAGCAGGTTATGTAACGACACTTTTAGCCAGAGAAAATGATGTTCCGGTAATCAATAGTGTTCGCGGTAGCGACTTGCACAAACATATTTTTAATCCTAAGAATCATGCTCAGATAGCATGGATTTTAGAGAATTCTGATTGGGTGACATTTGTCAGCCGTGACTTGCTCAAAAGAGCTAGTGTTATTACTCCCAGTGTGAAGTTAAAATCATCAGCTTTCTGGAATTCCATCGCACCTATCGATTTTGAGGAATTCCCCACTCCATCTTTAGTTAAGGAATTACCAGGTATTGTTATCGGTTCATCGGGGAGGTTTCGAGATAAAAAGGGGATTGAATTTCTCCTTGATGCCTGTGCCGAGTTGGGTAAAGAGTTAGATTTAACACTCTTATTAATAGGTGATTTTGTTGATAAAGAACAAGAATATTGGCAGCAACAAATCCAGCAAAGTGAAATTGGTCATCGCCTCCGCATCACTGGAATTACCAGTCGCCAAGAAGCTTTAGCTTATCTCCCCCATTTAGATATTGTTGCGATTCCCTCTCTAAATGAGGGTTGTCCCAATACCCTTTTAGAAGCGATGCTAGCGAGTCGAGCAATAATTGGCACTCGTGTAGATGCGATCGCAGAAATCATAGAAGATGGTGTAGACGGTTTGCTTATCAACCCCGGCAGTACCGAAGAATTAATTGCTGCAATCCGATATCTGGCAACTCAACCAGAACTACGGCAAAAGTTGGGTGCAAAAGCCAAGACAAAAGTAACTCAACAGCTTGCCCCATCAGTAGAATATCAAAACTGGATGAATGTTTACGAACGAGTCTTAAGAATATCTGATCCAGCTTTGTTAGGCGAAATATCTTTCGTGTAGTCTCTTTCTAACAATGACCTGCACCTTTGTTGCATCAACCCGCGCCTTTGTTGCATCCACTTATAAAAATTACAGCATTAACGCGATGTGCAACTTATTTTTAGAACCCCACTTTCATTCCTCTCCCCCACAGCCTTTTGATCCCCCCAACCCCCCTTAAAAAGGGGGGCAAAAAATTCTCAAAGTCCCCCTTTTTAAGGGGGATTTAGGGGGATCTTACTATGTTTTGCATTGTGTATAAAGATGCGTGTACACCGTAGCCCCACAGGGAGAGAGGCTTTGATTCTTGCTCCCCTTCCTTTGTAGGGAAGGGGTTGGGGGTTAGGTTTGAGAGAAATTTGCACACAGCGTATAGTACGCAGAAACTCTAGATTTTAACCATGAATAAACCACAAATCACTATAATTGTTTCCCAGCGTGAGCGATTCAGTTACACCCGCGAATCACTAGAAAGCATTTACGAACACACTCAACTACCTTTCTCCCTAGTTTATATAGATGGCAATTCACCTCGGCATATCCAGCGCTACCTCCAAGAACAAGCGCTAGAAAAAGGATTCCAATTAATCCGCACAGAACACTACCTTTCACCTAACCAAGCCCGCAACTTGGGTTTACAACAAGTTAATAGCGAGTATTTAGTATTTGTTGACAACGATGTAATTGTCAGTCCAGGCTGGCTTAACTCCTTACTCGAATGCGCCAAAGAAACAAACGCAACTGTAGTCTGTCCCCTTACTTGCATTGGTCAGCCTTTGGGGGAAACAGTACATTTGGCAGGTGGTGAAGCTCATATTGTTGTGGAGATACAGGAAACTGCAATCAAGCGACGGGTGCATGAAAAACATTACTTTGTAAATCGGAAAGTTGCTGAGGTACAGGATCAACTTCATCGTACACAATGTGAGTTTGCCGAGTTTCACTGTATGTTAGTTCGCACCGAGATTTTTGGGCAAATCGGGCTGTTAGATGAGGGATTCCTGAGTACGCGAGAACACATCGATTTTTGTCTAAAAGTGGCTGAGGCAGGAGGTACATTTTACTGTGAACCGACTTCGGTAGTTACTTATGTACCAGGACTAAAGTTTGAATTGTCAGAACTAGCATTCTTTATGTTGCGCTGGAGTAATGCTTGGGAAATTGCCAGTTTAGAACACTTTTGTGCAAAGTGGAATTTGACAATGAATGACAAGTATTTTAAGAAACGCTATAAGCGGATGGGGCATCGTCGCCATCAGGGATTTTTAAAACCGTTGCTAAGTCGTCTCACCTTTGGGCAAAATCCTCTGTGGCTGGAGAAAATAGCGATCGCTCTTGAAAGAAAATTAAATCACTACATTAGCGATCGCTATACTCAAAGTCAACAGAAGAGGATAAGAAGTATTCATGGTGAAGAATCCCCTTATTCCCCCATCTCCTTGTATCCTTATCTTTTGCGTCAATCCCTAAAGGGAGACAAGTAATAATGGCGGCTAGAGATCCTAAAAGTCTAAGGGCTGCGTTACCAGGAATTGTAAGGATTTTGCAGCAGTTTTCGCCCCAGTTGAGCAAACAAAAGGCGCTACTGATTGTCTCTTTTGTGGCACTGATGGCTGAGATTTTCTTGCATCTGCTGGAACCCTGGCCGCTAAAGTTCATTTTTGACTACATCCTTGTAGCTGGTTTTCAGCCTCAGTCTTTGGGTATTCCTCTACTTTCAGGACTTAGCTCGTTTGCCCTATTAACAGGCTTGACGTTAGGGTTAGTTGCGATCGCTTTACTTCGGGCTACTGCTGCTTACTTTAGTGTGGTGGGCATGGCACTGGCAGCTAGTAATGTATTAACTGAGATTCGTTCTAACCTTTACAGTCATCTCCAAAATCTATCTTTATCATTTCACCACAAAGCCAAAACTGGCGATTTAATTACCCGCGTTACCTCCGATATTGAACGACTGCGGGAGGTGACGGTGATGGCAGTATTACCCCTAATTGCCCATTCCCTCACCTTATTGGGGATGATTTGTGTCATGTTCTGGCTGCATTGGGAACTAGCGCTGATTGCCGTCGCCGTGTTTCCCTTATTTATTTTCTTCACCACGCGCTTGACAAAACGCATTCGGCAAGTAGTGCGATCGCAACGTCAACGGGAAGGGGCAATGGCGGCAACAGCGGCGGAATCCATCGGAGCAATCAAAGTTGTTCAAGCACTTTCTCTGCAAAATATGCTGGAGAGTACCTTTTCCGGTCATAATCGCCAAAGTTTAAAAGAGAGTGCCAAGGCGCAAAAACTGGCAGCCGGTTTAGAACGCATGGTGGAACTGCTAGTAGGCATTGCCACTGCTTTAGTTTTATGGCGGGGTGTGCAGCTAGTATTGGCAAAGGCAATCACACCAGGGGATTTGCTGGTATTTGTCAACTATCTCAGGATTGCTTTTAAACCGATGCGGCAACTTGCCAAATACACCGGGCAAATCGCTAAAGCTACCGCTTCCGGCGAGCGTATCTTAGATGTGCTGGATACAGTACCCGAAATCCGCGATTCGCGGGGAGCAATGGATGCACCGCCTTTGTTGGGAGGTGTGCGTTTTGAAAATGTCACCTTTGCCTACGAACCGACCAAGAGAATTTTACACAACGTCAACTTTGAAGTGCAGCCTGGTCAGCGCGTCGCCTTGGTGGGGGCATCTGGTGGCGGAAAATCCACCTTAGTAAGTTTGTTGTTACGACTTTATGACCCATTAGAAGGGCGAATATTAGTTGATGGTCACGACCTGCGCGAATACAAGGTGCAATCTATCCGCCAGCAAATTAGCGTGGTGTTACAAGAGAGCGTTTTATTTGCCGCAAGTGTCAAAGATAATATCGCCTACGGTTTTTTAGGGGCTTCAGACCAAGCAATTGAACAAGCTGGGCGTCTGGCAAATGCCCACGATTTTATCATGGCGCTACCCGAAGGCTACGAAACTATTTTGGGTGAAAGAGGAGCGACACTTTCGGGAGGACAACGGCAGAGAATTTCTATTGCTCGTGCTGCCATTCGTCAAGCTGCGATTGTAATTTTAGATGAGCCGACCACTGGCTTAGACAACGAAAATGAACACGCCGTCAATGAAGCACTCGATCGCTTGACTCAGAAATGCACTACCTTTGTAGTTTCTCATAATCTTAGAGCCGTTGAACAAGCCGATTTAATTCTCTACATCGAAGACGGAAAGATTTTAGAGCAAGGTACACACAAAGAATTGCTGCGCTTAGGTGGACATTACAGCGCAATGTATGCATTGAAATCAGCGATAAATTCCCAGGAGGATGATGTGTATGCAGTTGAAAAATGATCGGGGACTGGGGAGTGGGGAGTGGAGACTGGGGGATGAGGGAGATGAGGGGGATAAGGGAGTGTGGAGAGATTATAAAAAAGCTTCCTATACTCCCAATGCCCAATGCCCCATGCCCAATGCCCCATGCCCAATCCCCATAACCCGCGTAATTTTAGTGCGTCACGGTCAGAGTACTTACAATGCCCAAAAGCGTTATCAAGGAAGTTGCGATGATTCAGTGTTGACTGAGAAGGGACACAGCGATGCTTACCAAACTGGTATTGCTCTGAGAGGAACGGAATTAGATGCAATTTATACAAGTCCTCTCCGGCGTGTCCAGGAAACTACAGTTGAGATTCTTGAGGGGATGGAAGTAGAAGAGAAAAAGAGAATCTTCACATCTTCCCATCTCAAAGAAATCGATATTCCCCAATGGCAAGGGCTGACATACAAATACGTACAAGAACACTTTGCAGCAGATTATCGCTGCTGGAACGAGCGACCCCATGAGTTTCAGATGGCAGAACCGCAGCCAGCAAGGGAGTTAAGAAGAGGTGGCGTAGCAGTTGCCACATCTGTGCAACAATGCTTCCCGGTACTAGATTTGTACGATCGCGCCCAACAATTCTGGCAAGAAATTTTACCGCGCCATGTTGGCAAGACTATTCTAATTGTCAGCCACAGTGGCACAATTCGGGCATTAATTAGTACTGCGATCGCAATGAAATGTCAGCAATACAATGTCCTCCAGCAATCAAACTGCGGTATTAGCATCCTGAATTTTCCTACACCTGGTGAACAGCAAGGGCAACTGGAGGCAATGAATATTACCACCCATCTCAGTGAAGTCATCCCCAAGCTGAAAAACGGCAAACAAGGTCTGCGTCTACTTGTAGTCCCAGCCACAGGCACAGCGCCACATTTAATTCATCAATTAGCTGAACGTCTTCAGACAGTACCAATAGATTTTAGTCTCAGCAGTGATTTGGATAGTTCCCAACAAAACGCCGAGCAACTGCTGAAATATCATCCAACAGCCGTGCAACTTCAAGTACTGCGCCAAGATTTTCCCGCCATCTGGCAGCAAAACCTTTTATCTAAACGCGCCGTAGTGCCATCAAATGAAATAGATTTAAGCCGTCCCACAACCGGATTAGTAGTTGCTTGTCCCTCCATCATCGAAAATATGCTGACTCACGTCTTGGACACTTCACCACAGTACTTACAACTAATCCCCGACACTCTTAGCGTTATTTACTATCCTCTAAAAAACCCTTTCCCTGTATTGCAAGCTATGAATATTACTTAATTTGTCATTGGTCATTTGTCATTGGTTAAAGGCTCAACGTTCAGGTTAAAAGGCTCAACGTTCAGGCTAAAAGGCTCAACGTTCAGGCTAAAAGGCTCAACGTCCAGGCTAAAAGGCTCAACGTTCAGGCTAAAAGGCTCAACGTTCAGGCTAAAAGGCTCAACGTCCAGGCTAAAAGGCTCAACGTTCAGGCTAAAAGGCTCAAC
>NZ_JBDNJQ010000415.1:0-655 GCF_051172895.1 Nostoc sp. CALU 1950
GATAAATTATCGAATCTTTGTGATCTAAAATTTTCATCAAAAAGCCTTAACCGAATCGTATTGATATGAGTTCTATATAAGAATTAATCTTGCTGTCGCCGTTCCTCCATTTCTTGACTAGAAATCATACTATTGACCCTTTCTACATCTGCCATCATCAAAACTGCTCCTTGCATTTCCATGCCAAGTAGCGGAGTGATTGCTAGATAACATTTGATTTGTCTACCCCGGCGATTGGTAGCATCGAGGATCATTTCTTGAAACTGCTTTTTCCCGGATAAGGAGTCGCGGATGGGCGATCGCAACTGCTCAACAGGTAGCCCAATATCCAAGCTGAAGATAGACTTTCCGACAACTTCATCAGTCCTTAAGCCCCATAAATCTTCTACCATGTAATTCCAAATAGAGATGTTAAAACTGCTGTCAATTACTACTATTCCTGTTTGGAGACTTCTGAGAATAGAGACGAGGAAAATGTTTGTGCGATTGAGTTCTGTGGTGCGTTCGCTCAGTTCATTATTAATTGTCTGTAATTCTTCATTGGTAGATTGCAGTTCTTCATTCATTGTCTCCAATTCTTCATTGGTAGATTGCAGTTCCTCGTTGGTAGTTTCTAATTCTTCATTGGTGGATTGGAGTTCTTCGTTGGTAGTTT
>NZ_JBDNJQ010000416.1:0-624 GCF_051172895.1 Nostoc sp. CALU 1950
TTTGAGGGCACTGTCGTAGGATGCGATCGCTTCTTCAAATCGCCCTAAATTAACCAGCGCCACACCCCGGTTGTTCCAAGCTGAGTCGTAGTCGGGTTTGAGTTTGAGTGCACTGTCGTAGGATGCGATCGCTTCTTCAAATCGCCCTAAATTACCTAGCACCACACCCCTGTTGCACCAAGGTTGGTAGTCGGGTTTGATTTTGAGGGCACTGTCAAAAGATGCGATCGCTTCTTCAAATCGCCCTAAATTAACTAGCGCCACACCCCGGTTGTTCCAAGCTGAGTCGTAGTTGGGTTTGATTTTGAGGGCGCTGTCAAAAGATGCAAGCGCTTCTTCAAATCGCCCTAAATTATCCAGCGAACCACCCCGGTTGTTCCAAGCTGAGTCATAGTCGGGTTTGATTTTGAGGGCACTGTCATAGGATGCGATCGCTTCTTCAAATCGCCCTAAATTATCCAGCAAACCACCCCGGTTGTTCCAAGCTGAGTCGTAGTCGGGTTTGATTTCTATGGCTCTGTCATAAGATGCAAGCGCTTCTTCAAATCGCCCTAAATTACCCAGCACCACACCCCGGTTGTTCCAAGCTGAGTCGTAGTCGGGTTTGATTTCTATGGCTCTGTC
>NZ_JBDNJQ010000418.1:0-581 GCF_051172895.1 Nostoc sp. CALU 1950
TTTTTTTTCATTGCCAATCGAAGATGTTGTCTCTAGCATCTTCTTCACCATTTGTTGATTAATTTTGTTGACCAATTCAGCACTAATTCTTTCACGAAAATGTACTAACATTGATGCGACAAATGGAGTTTCATTACTATAAGATGATATGCCTACGAAGTACTGTAAATAAGGATTCTCTTTTATTTGCTCTACTGTTTCTCTGTCACTTATTCCTAGTTTTTCTTTGATTATTAATGCGCCTAATGCCATCCGAAATGACTTTGCTGGTGCCCCCATCTCTGGGGAGAATCCCGAAGAATATTCCGACTCAAATTCTCTCCAGGGTATTAAATCGGCCATTATTACCCAACGATTATCTGATGATAACTTTCCCTCAAATGGAAGCTCAAAACTTTCTGCTGAAATTGGAGTTGATTCTTCTTTTCGGTACATAGTTAATAATGATACACTATGTTAGGACTGACCACTGTGATGCAAGGATTTTGGGCTATTTTACCTTCAAGTCTTGCACCTGAATATACTTCTTTGGTCTGAGAATCTAGAGACTGTAACCTTCTCTTTTTTTTCAGCAAGCCCTA
>NZ_JBDNJQ010000044.1:0-49868 GCF_051172895.1 Nostoc sp. CALU 1950
CTCTATTTGATTCTCAACCCGACTTGTGTATACACGGTAGCCTTTTTAAGGGGGGAACCGGAATCAAAGTCCTCCTTTTTAAGGAGGATTTAGGAGGATCTAAAGTTTTTGATACATCAGCCACCACTTTTAAAATATCCTCTTAAACACAAGATTAGGTAAAAGAAACGAATTTTATTTTTTCTTTTACCTTCAACCTTTATGCAACAGGCAATTCCCGTGTTAGAAGCGTGCATATTCGCAACAATATTGTGCGGATTTTTCGGCATCATCCTCAAAAAGAACCTTGTGATGAAGATCATCTCTATGGATGTCATGAGTACGGGGGTTATCGCCTATTACGTACTGATTGCATCACGAGGTGGCTTGTTCACACCAATTATTTCCAACGTCAAAAATGTCAGATACGCCGATCCGGTTCCCCAGGCGGTGATATTGACGGCGATTGTGATCGGATTTTCGATTCAGGCGTTAATGCTGGTCGGTGTTATGAAGCTAGCACGGGATAATCCGACTTTAGAAAGTAACGAAATCGAGAAGAACAATACCCCATGAGTACCATTACAATCGCATGGATTGCACTACCATTTTTTGTGGGGTTCGTCATTTATCTACTCCCCAAGCTTGATAGATACCTTGCCCTGTGCATGGCGTTTGCTTCGGCAACTTATGCGTTACAGCTATTTCTTGAACGTTCTCCACTGACACTAAAGTTACTGGATAATTTTGGCGTTATTTTAACAGTCGATCAATTAAGCGGCTATTTTATCTTAACCAATGGGCTGGTGACGGCAGCAGTCATCCTCTACTGTTGGCACAGCGATAAGACAGCTTTTTTTTACGCACAACTTATCATTTTGCATGGCAGCATCAATGCCGCGTTTGCCTGTGCGGATTTGATCAGTTTATACGTGGCGTTAGAGGTAAGCGGTATTGCTGCGTTTCTCTTGATTGCCTATCCTCGAACTGACCGATCGATTTGGGTTGGTCTACGCTATCTGTTCATCAGCAACGTGGCAATGCTGTTTTATCTGGTTGGTGCGGTGCTGGTCTATCAGGCGGATCATTCCTTTAGTTTTGCAGGTTTGCGCGTAGCACCTCCAGAGGCACTTGCCCTCATCTTTCTGGGACTCTTGACAAAAGGAGGAATTTTTGTATCGGGATTATGGTTGCCGTTGACTCACTCGGAATCGGAAACGCCAGTGTCGGCGATGCTGTCGGGAGTTGTGGTAAAAGCTGGTGTCTATCCATTAGTACGGTGTGCGCTGATGGTGGAAGAGGTTGACCCAATAGTGAGAATCTTCGGAGTTGGCACGGCGCTTCTGGGAGTTTTCTATGCAGTCTTTGAAAAAGATACCAAGCGGATGCTGGCATTTCATACAGTTTCGCAGTTAGGTTTTATCCTCGCCGCCCCGGTTGTGGGTGGTTTTTATGCGCTGACGCACGGACTGGTTAAATCGGCGCTTTTTCTAATTGCTGGGGCTTTACCGAGTCGAAATTTCAAGGAACTACAACATCAAGCGATCGCTACCCCAATTTGGATTGCCTTGGTGATAGCCAGCTTTTCGATCTCTGGGTTCCCCTTGTTGTCCGGCTTTGGGGCGAAGGTGTTGACGACAAAGAATTTGCTGCCTTGGCAAGCGATCGCAATGAATGTTGCAGCCCTCGGAACGGCAATATCCTTTGCTAAATTCATATTTCTGCCGCGTGGAGGACAAGCAGATGTAAAGCCTGGTTTTTGGGCAGCCATGATCCTATTACTCGGTGGGCTGATTCTGGCCAACGTTGTGTATTACGAGGCGTACACGGTTGCGAATATTATCAAACCCCTTGCAACCATCGGCGTTGGATGGTTGGCGTACTTACTAATTTTCAAACACTCAATACTCAAGCTACCGCGTGTCCTTGAAGAATTTGATCATCTGATTGGTGTAATGAGTCTAATTTTAATCCTGCTTTTCTGGAAGGGATTTGCATGGTTGGGCATCTAAATTTTATATTGCGACTGACTATCTGGTTTTTGCTCACTGCCGATTTTAGTGTGGCAAATATCATCATTGGCGTAAGCATCGCACTTCTATTGCCTGGCGGTAAAACAGCTAGAGAATCATTAAAAGATTGGCTGCGTGTGCTAGGTGAGATCATCGTGGCAATTCCGCAGGCGTATATTGAGGCATTTGAAATCATCCTCCGTCCGCATAATCACGAAGATATCACGACGGAACAAGTCAAACCACGACGGACACCAGGACTGATATTCCTGGATATATTCTTGATCACCTTTACACCCAAGACCATTGTTTTGAAATATCACGAAGCAGGGTGGTATGAAGTCCACCGAGTGCGACGGAGGAGAAAAGTATGATCCTGAACTTGGCATTGATTGCAATGATTCTGACACTGCTCATCCCCATGTATGAGGCATGGCAAGATGATGATATTTGGCAAAAAATGCTGGCATTTGCCAGTGCTGCAACCAAATGTTCAATCATGATCTTGGTTGTATCTGTCTTGCGTGACGATTGGATGATTGGTGTTGTCGGAGTAATTATCTTGAGTGTGGGGAATGCCGGCTTAATGTTGTTGGCACATGTCCTCAAAAGAATGAATGATTTAGCGAATGAGTAATATATGATTAACCTGCTTAGTTATACTTGCATAGTTTTAGGAATCTTCTTCTGGTTTTGGGGAACCTTACCCTTGCTTGGCGATCGCTCGGTGTTATTCAAGCTGCATAGTCTTTCGGTTGCAGATACGCTCGGATCGATGAGTATTATCATCGGACTGCTCTTGAAAATACCTAGTGAATGGCCGTTACTCATCCTCGCCATCATCTCTTTAGCGATTTGGAATACAGTGCTGGGGTATGTGTTGGCTTACTGTTCTAGTAGCGAGCGTAGCCATGAATGATAGCTATATATATGTGATCATTGCCCTGCTGCCATTGGCTGCTTGTATGCTGGTATTTCAAGTTAATCCATACCATGCGTTGGTGATTCGCGGCATATTGGGAGCGATCGCAGCATTGGTATATACGGTTTTGGGAGCGCCTGATGTGGCTTTGACCGAAGCCTTGGTGGGTACTATGCTGGCAATTACGCTTTACGCTGTGGCAGTGCGTTCATCCTTGGTCATGCGTCTTGGCGTACTCAAAGATGAGGAAGATGACAATCAGCATTTTGCGAAACTGATGGATGAGTTCCGCACAATTTTTGGCAAGCGCTATATGCGTCTTGAACTTGTTACCTACACTAATACACAGTCATTGCACCGGGCACTGATGGAAAAAGAAGTCCATACAATCTGTGTCCGACCGAAACAAAGTGATCAAAACGGCGCAGTGTATGAGGACGAAAAGCAACCCTATCACACCAAAACCAGAATCCAACGCATCTATGACATCATGCAAACCGAACTTTCGTCACCAGGAACAATCCTAGCCTATGTAAATACACTACATTCAGGGGAGGAGCATACATGAAATGGATCTACATTGCGGCGGGCATAGCACTGTACTTCAAAATGCTCATCATGCCCAATCCAGCAGCAGATTTACCGGATTTCTCTATCGTTGAATCGATTGTCAAAGATGGTGGCGTACCCAATGCGGTTACAGTGATCATTCTCAGAAATCGGCTGTATGACACTATCTTCGAGGTGGTGGTATTTACGATCGCAATCATGGGAGCTAGTTTTCTGCTGGCAAATGAAAGACCATCTTGCACAATCTATCGTTTCACCGATCAACCATCTATTGTTCTAGCACGGCTAGGAGCGACTATTGCCGCGTTGGTAAGTATCGAACTCGCGATTCGGGGACATCTCAGCCCCGGTGGTGGTTTTGCCGCCGGGGTAGCGGGTGGAACAGCGATCGGACTGGTTGCAATTACCTCATCGGCGGAGTGGATGCAAGGCATCTACCAGCGATGGCACGCCGCTACATGGGAGAAAGTTTCGGTTCTGGTTTTCATTTTACTGGCGGTTATAACTCTGGCTGGAATTGAGTTACCGCACGGAGAGTTAGGCGCACTTGTTAGTGGGGGAGTTATCCCTTTGCTGAATATTCTGGTTGCAGTCAAAGTCGCGTTAGGGTCATGGGCGGTGATTTTGGTTTTTATTCGTTATCGGGGATTGTTGTGAGAGTTTCTATTGGGGCATTGGGCATTGGTGACTCTTCCCCATACCCATTTTCCATGCCCAAAAACTCCATCCCGCAAGTGGCGTGGAGTTTTTCATTTGGGAAATTCTGCACGTAACTGATTAACTACCCGATCTAATCCCACAGAATGGGCAGCTTTAAACAATAAACGATCGCCTGTTTGCACGAATGTCTTCAACCTAGCTACCAAATCAGCATGAGTTGCAAAGCACTCCGATGGAATACCTTCAGCACTAAGAGCGATCGCTTCGGCATCTTGTCCATCTACCAAAACCAACAAGCCGTCTAAATTCAACTTTCGCACTGTTTCTCCCACTCGCTGGTGCAACTGCTGCGATCGCTCTCCCAATTCTTTCATTGCACCCAATACGGCAATCTTCCGCTTTCCGGGTGTGTCTGCCAATAATTGCAACGCTGCTATCATAGCTTCTGGTGCAGCATTATAAGTTTCATCTAAAATTACCACATCATTAGGTAAAGTAAATCGTTGCGATCTTCCTGTAGGCATATCCACGATCACACCTGCTTTGAGGCTTGCCCAATCTATCCCCAGTACTTTTGCCACGGCTAAAGCAGCTAAGAAATTAGTCGCATTGTGACGACCGGGTAAAGGTAGAGGCAGTTGGATTCCTGCAACTTCCACAGTTTCGTTATCAATTAATTGCCCTTGAATATCCCCGCCAGAAAAGCCGTAAGTCAAAACTTCTCCCTGCCAAACTTTCGCCGCCGTGGCCATTAATAAGGGATTATCGTGGTTGAGAATTGCCACACCATCAGCAGACATTTCTGCTAATAACTCACATTTTGCCTCAGCGATCGCTTCTTCGGAACCCAGTAACTCAATATGCGCTGTCCCCACATTGGTAATCACTCCAATTGTTGGACGCGCTATTTGTGTCAGTTCGGCAATTTGTCCTCTACCGCGCATCGCCATTTCAATCACGGCGTAGTCATTTTCTGCGCCAAGTTTTAGGAGAGTTTTCGGAACACCGATTTCGTTGTTGTAATTTCCATAAGTTTTGTGAACTCGTCCCTTTGTTCCTAAAACTGCGGCGATTAATTCTTTGGTTGTAGTTTTACCCACCGAACCCGTTACGCCAATTACAGGAATATTAAAGCGATCGCGCCACCATCTACCAAGTTTTTGATATGCCTTGAGGGTGTCTTTTACTTGTAATACCGGAAAACCGGGATTTTCGTATTCAAAATCTACGATTGCAGCTATTGCACCCTTTGCGATCGCAGTTGGCACAAATTCATGTCCATCAAACTTATCGCCTCGGAAAGCGACAAATACTTCACCCGGCTTTAGGGTACGGCTATCTGTTTGGATACCGCTACTTACTTTTGTTAAAGTAGTTTCAGATAAGTTTAGAGTTTGGGCAAAAATAACTTCAACCAGTTCGGTTAGGGTGGCAGAACAATGCATAATAAGTGATTTACAATTTAATGTTCAAAATTATAAAATCGGATTATGACACAATACTGCATTGAACAACAAGATTTACGACTTATCTAAAAAGGCGCGAATCTAAGCCTGGTCACAATAACACCAAAAATAGTGCCAAAGAAACTTAACTCCTTTGGCACGCTTTGTTTATAAGCTATTTATATAGTTTAATTAGGCATATCTTCTATCGTCCTATCCCCGGTTTTTAATCAAGATTACTTGCACAATTTGTATTGCTATCTCACTAGAAACCCCTAAAGCTTGATATAAATCATTTAAGAAGTTTTTTTCTTCTTCAGCTACGATACCTTCAGCTAAGACTAAATCGGTAGCTACTGCAAAGGCTGCTTCCCGTAAATCTTGAGATAGAGAATCTTTTGCTGCATTAAATAAAGCATTAAAACCATCCCCCTGAAGAATACACAAGATTTTGTCAAACAGCCTGTTCATCATCTCATAGGGATAACTTTTAAAAAGTTTCATCCGTGACAGCACAGAAGTGATAGAATTTGCTTGCTCAATAGAAAGGTAACCGTCTGAGGCTGTTGCCACCAAGATAATGACAGCAAAAGCTTCTGCTGGATTGAGTGCTGCTTGGGTTTGGCTTTCTGTGCCCAACACAGCGTCGAATAGACCCATTGTAGTGACTCCTTGGTTAGAGTCCCACCAGCGCGACAGTTACCTGTGTATTTGGTAGATTTCCAGGTAAGACTGTAACGCTGTGAGACTTTCATGCTTTAGTGTTCCCAGGATTTATTCGCGGCGAACACTTGCACCCAATGGTTTTTGGCAATAACTACACTGCCATTTGTAAACTTAGCGTTCTCCTGTCTTTTCTATCGTCTCAATTACCGCCAAACCTATACCAGAACCTGCTATTAACAGTACTATTGACATCAAATAGGCGTTGGTCAGCATCCGTAGGGCTTCATCAAAAAAAATGTAGGTGGTCATTGCTTCACCTGTTGAAATTTGTGCTGCTAGTACTTTTTATTTCTCCACACACCGATAGGTGAATTTCGCTAAGAAACTGCTAGCAATTGCATCTTAACAAAACTTTAGCTGTTTAAGAACACTGTTTAAACTTTTTATTTCTGAAGTTTTGATGAACTTTAGAGAGTATTGGTAAAAGAAATTACTTAGGTTGAGTTTAGAGCAAAAGTTGTGTCGCCCTAAATTTACGTAAAGATAGTTGTTAAATTAGTCAACTAACTCACATTGTAGAAGGCAGGAGGCAGGAGGCAGGAGGCAGAGGGCAGGAGGTAGAGGGCAGGAGACAGAAGGTAGAAGGCATAACTGCCAAATAATCCAGCGGATTATTTGGCAGTTATGAACTTTCGTTGAATGGGGTCTTAAACCGTGAGCTTCCATAGCATTGCTTGCCACCGTAGGCATCGCGGCAGTAGATAGAGAGTCAATACTACTCGGTTAAGCATTTTGAACCCAAAGTTTGGTTTTGGGAAAGGGTTACTGGGTTTGGGTTAAAGGTTTTTAATTTCCCTTTCCCCCTTCCCCTTTCCCCCTTAACCGACAAGTATTGGATAGAGAGTAGTCTACCTCCTGCCTCCTGCCTTCTAGGATTACTATGATCTCAGTACATATACCAGAGTGATTCAATCAGGAATACCGAAATTTCACTTAAAAAAAAAGGAAAGTCCTAAAGTAAACAGCGTTCAATCGTCGCTACAACTGATTGAGAAAGACTATCAAAGTCATAACCACCTTCTAAGCCAAACAGAATTTTACGAGTTATCCCTAGACAATAATCAGTAAATAATGCGTAGTCTTCTGGTTGCAAATTGATACTTGCCAAAGGATCTGCGGCATTGCCATCATAACCAGCACTCACAATCAGTAAATCCGGCTGAAAGTTAGCTAAAAACGGTACGACTTGTGTTTCAAATAATGGCTGATATAGTGCAATATCACTACCGGGGGGTACTGGTAAATTTAAGACATTTTTATGAAAACCGCGTTCTGCCGCTCTCCCAGTACCGGGATAGCAGGGATACTGATGTAGGGAACAGTAGGCAATACGTGCTTCAGCTTCGACGATCGCTTGAGTACCATTACCGTGATGTACATCCCAATCGAGGATGGCGACGCGGTTAATTCCGGGTTGATCGAGGGCAAATAAAGCTGCGATCGCAGCATTAGAAAATAGACAAAAGCCCATCCCCGCATCACTTTCTGCATGATGCCCTGGGGGACGCGCTAGGACAAAAGCTGGATTAGCTGAACTTAACACAACCTCAACTCCATCCAACCATGCACTGACTGCCAACAGTGCCACATCATAACTGCGTGGGGAAACTGGTGTATCTCCATCCAAAGGGCCACCGCCACTAGAAGCGATTTGCCAAAGTTTTTTGATGTAGGCTGGGCTATGTGCTCTAACCAACGATGGCATCAGTGATGATTGTTCTGATGCTGGTGTAGGCGATCGCCAGGAGATTTGATCTGCAAATGTAGCTGCTTTTAGGGCATTTGCGATCGCTATCAAGCGTTCTGGTTTTTCAGGATGGTATTTTCCAGTCTTGTGATCTAAAAATTCGTCGGAATAGATGACTGGGAGCATAGGACGAAAAAGGTTGGCAGCAGCGACACTGAATGTTATTGTATCGTCACTGGTACAAAGAGTTTTTCTTTGTACTACAGTTTTGGTCGTTTACTTTCAAGGATTTCTGTTGCTTTCTGGGCAGAAAGCGGCCGGTAGAATAGAAAGCCTTGTACTTCCTCGCAATTGATAGATTTTAAGAACTCTAATTCCTCTTCTTTTTCTACCCCTTCAGCTGTCAACTTTAATCCCAAGCTGTGTCCCAAGGTAACTATGGCCTTGATAATATGAGCTACTTTGACATCCTGCGTCAAATATTGAATGAAAGATTTATCTATTTTCAAATTATGGAGTGGTAAAAGTTGTAGGCGCGAGAGCGAGGAATGACCCGTACCAAAGTCATCAATGGAGATATAAACACCCATCTGCTTTAGATTCTCTAACACCGTTCTGGTAAAATCCAAATCCTCAATGGCTGTGGTTTCCATAATTTCTAATTCTAAAAAGCGCGCTTCCAGACCCGTTTGTTCTAAAACTGTGGCTATAGTCTCAACCAATTTGGGTTGGCGGAACTGCTTAAGAGAAAGATTGACAGCCATCATTATGGGTGGTAATCCTGCATCTTGCCAGATTTTATTTTGAATACAGGCTGTCCGCAGCACCCATTCGCCGATGGGGACAATTAATCCACTTTCTTCGGCAAGGGGAATAAAGACACTGGGTGCAACCAATCCCATCTCTGGGTGCTGCCAACGCAACAGAGCCTCCACACCAGTAATTTCTTCTGTGGCAATGTTCACACGAGGCTGATAGTACACCGTAAATTCATTGCGTTCTAGGGCATAGCGCAAGCTCTTTTCTAAAGTCAAGAGTTCAGGATTTTTAGCGCTCAGGGAAACACTATAGAACTGGTAGTTATTTCGCCCTTTATCCTTGGCATAGTACAAAGCAGCATCGGCGTGCTGGATTAGTGTTTCGGCATCAGGACTGTTGTTATCAAGCAACGCAATACCGAGGCTGGCAGTCACGTAAAGTTCATGCCCTTGTAGATGGAAAGCATCCTCTAAAGCTTGTAAGATTCTGTACGCCACCAGCGTTACCTCTTCAATATCATTAACTCGTGGGAGTAAGATAGTGAACTCATCGCCTCCCCAACGGGCTATGGTGTCTCCGCCTCTAAGTGAGTCTTTTAACCTTTGAGCGACGCTTTGTAACAATTGATCTCCCAGAGTGTGCCCCAGAGTGTCATTAATAACCTTGAAGCGATCCAGGTCAAGGAATATCACAGCTAAACTTTCACTATTACGAGTGGCGTTGGGCAGAGTTTTACTGAGCAGTTCGTTAAATAGTAGGCGATTGGGCAACCCTGTCAGCACGTCATGGAGGGCTTGATAGCGAATCTTTTCTTCTACTTGCTGACGCTGCCGCGTACCAATGATACTGGCGGCCATGGTCAAAAGGCTAGATTCTTCGTGCCTAGACCAATGACGCTCAAAAGTGCAGTCTGCCAAGCCAAGGTATCCCCAAAACTCATTTTCCAAGCGAAGAGGCACTAAAAGAAGGGATTGAATGCCATCTCGAATTAGGAATTCTTGTTCGGCGACAGGAAATTTTTGGGTAATTCCGCTAATTGACTGGCCGGTAGAGAGAACATTGTACCAACGAGCTAATCCAGAAGCTTGATAAGGCAGATTTTGCCAATGGTGGTGGGTAGATTCAAAAAAAGAGTGCGTCCATTCAAATCGTAGGCTGACGGCTATTTCCCCTGTAGCAGGATGAAGATGGTTTTGAAAAAGATAAGCCCGATCTGCCTTGGCAGCTTCACCCAGTACAGCTAAGGCTCGATCAATACCAGTTTCATAATTCATTTCTCCTAGCAAATAATTGGCAGCTTCCGCAACTGCTTGTAGCAAGCGATCGCGCTGATGAAGTTCGGCTGTGGCTTGCTTTTGCTCTGTAATATCCCGAACAATAAAAGTTCTAATTAGATCACTTTCAGGAAGGTAGAGAACGGATTGTTCAAAAACTTCAGTGCCTACTTCCACTTCCCGCACAAAAGAATTTTGTTCTAGATTGTTAACTTCACTCAGGAGTCCTGTTAAAATCGGGTGTTCTGTACCAACTTCCCGAAGTTTAGGAAACTTGATACCTGCGGCTGGATTGAGATAAGTAATTCTTCCCTCGAAATCCATCTCAATAATTGGATTGGGAATAAGTTCAGGGAAGGATGCTAGGCGAGCTAAGGCGGATTCACTAGCGGCTTCAAAGCTGGGATCGATCGCTAAGGTTTGAAAAGGATTGGCAGGATTGGCTTGCTCTGATAGGAAACCAGATAAGTCTTCAACATCACAATATTCTGAAAACGCTTGTTCTGAGAGGTTAGAAATAGCATAATATTTAGCCTGAGCTTTATTACTGCCAAAGGCAATGACATCTCCGTGCCTAAGATTATGAGAAAAGCATTTAGCACCATTCACAAATAAACCATTAGTACTTCCTTTACCCTTATAGTTGCCATCAATAATTTGGAAGCCGTATTGGTCAGTCTCTGGAACAGTTACTCGCAATAAAATTGCATGTTGCATTGATACTGACCGGGAAGCCAAGACAATAGTGTTTGCGGGATGCCGCCCCAGAGAATAAGTAGTCTCTCGTAAAGGGACAGTTCGTCGCCCTTCCAGGTCTTGGATGACCAACAAATGGCGTATTTTTTCCCGCTCATTTCCTAGCATGGCTGTTCCTCAAATTCTCATATTTTTATGTCTTAGTCTGAAAAATACTACTCCCAGAAGTTCAGATTTTCAGGCTGCACTTCTGGGAAAATTTTCTCAATCAAAGTTTTCACTATCTGTGATCTCATTGGTATGTGGGTGCATACCAGCTTTTCTCTTCAGAATTGACCACAGTGATAAGCTTTGTTCTTTCGTCTATATCATTTAACCTTGTCTTTCTTAGGATACCCAGAATAAAATCAAACACTGAATAGAACACATCGTATATTTGCGGATTTTTATTCTGATACCATTTAACGAAAAATCTGATACAGATGTAACCCCTGAAAGCTTTGCTGCATCTAAGTTTTTTAATTGCTCTCTTCGTAGCGGTAGCAAGTTTGCGTACTCTTACAGAGAAGCAAGCTACGCTTTTAACGTCTCGTAGAGAGCGTCATTGCGTTAGCGAGTCTTGTATACGGCATGCCAAGGGCGAACGAGCGTCACTGCGAATTGGTATGAGTGGTGGGGAAACTCCGATTTATATAAATAATATTATGTCCGGATAATCGCTTACGATAGAAGTAGTGAGTGCAAAGATGCAACGGCTATACGAGATATACTGATTGATAGCGATCGCACCAAAAACTAGACGCACTTCAGGCAGAATTTGATATCCGCAGCGAAAAGTTTAAGCAGATGAAGAAAGCTGTAGCTATTGAGACTGCTACGGCAGTCAAGTTTCAATTAGAACAGCAGCTTCTTGATGAAGAGACAAAGCTGGCATATCTTAGCGATGAACTAGATAAAATTGAGTTTGCATTGCAATCATGAAACTTATGTAAATATACAGTTATTTGGCGGATGGAAATCAGGATTTCCCCACCCAGAAAACAAGGAAAATAGAGATATTCAGCTAATTGGTGTTTGTTTATACTATTTCAAAATTTTGTAGTCGTTATACTCATAACTTAGGTTCTACCTGGGAATTAGGAAGTGGCTTTGCCACTTCTTTTTATTAATATGGTAGCCCAGTAAAAAATAAATTAAAAGTTAAAAGTAACTTTATTGAACTTTTAAACTTTATTAATTATAATTTTTCATAAAATATCTGCTATCCATACATTGGAGGGACGTATATCTGTACGCCCCTACAAACGATTAATTTGTTGCAAAGATTTTGACAATGGTATGATATGGTATCTGTTTAATTGACCAAGCACTCTGACGGAATTTTGGTCATCTAGACATGATGTTAAGTAAGTCGGTGGGAACAAACCAAATTATGTTACGAAACTTAAATAGGCTTAAAACCCTTATCAATGACCAATGACCAATGACAAAGGACAGCCCCACCAGTTAGCTTTAATTGCGCCGACTTACTTAGTCATTACTCATTGTATCTTGCCATCTTTCACGCTTGGGTTTGCTCTCCACATCGCGCAATCGCCCTTCTTTCCAAGTTCCCCACATTAGGGATTGCTGTTTTTCAACATGGTTAATAAACTGCATAATTGAGTGATCTGCTTTGATGGGAGTTTTCAAATCAAACTTAATTGTTTGGAGAATCTTAATATCACCCATGAGAAAGTACTTAGCTGCAATCTTGGTCAGCCATAGCACAACTCTATTGCATAACAAACCAAAAATTCCTTTACGTTTTTTAGTCATCAACAGAACTTGACCTTCAGTTTTTCCCCCTTCGTAGAGGCGAACTGCAACCATCATGTGGACATGGAAAAAATCGGGGCCAAGTGTCACAATGCCAATGCTACCGTACCAATAGCAAATACTATAAGTTATGGCATTTTTGTAGAAAAGACGGATGAGCTTAATGAAAAAGGAATTGTCTTTGATGGGTGTAGTATTACTGAAGATAATAGCATTCTCGTTCAGTTCCTGTCTTTCAAAAACAACTTCTATTGGCAGTTTGTGAACTGTATTGAGGTGTTGAGCATCGATGGCATTAATCATCACCACATTGGGGTGACAATTCATCACAAAATGAGAATGGATGGCGACATCACACTCTTTTTGTTCCAACTCTGGAACAAAAGGTAGAGGTTGTTGTGGTATTTCTCCAGTCCAAACCCAAATCATCCCGTACTTTTCAGCAGTGGGCCAAGTTTGTAACTTTAGCGAAAGCGGCGTATCTAAACATGGGATATCAACACACATCCCCTCAGCATCAAACTTCCAGTGGTGGAAAAAACAACGTAGTGCATTACCCTCAACTTTGCCTTCAGCAAGGTGAGCGCCCATGTGTGGACAATAGGCATCAAGGGTAACTACTCTTTTGTCTTTACCACGGTAAATCACTAATTCTCTGCCCAAAATCGTGATAGGTTTTACTTCACCCACCCGCAGATTTTGAGAGGGTATTACCCAATACCATCCCTCAATAAAACGCTCTGGATTATTGAAAATTTTAGGTTTACGGATTGAGCTAGAAGTCTGCGAGTTGAGATTCATTTTATGGTTTCACTTGAAGTGAAGCAGTTAATCTAGAAGTAACATGGGAACTCAAAAAAAACAGTTACTTTCAGTACCATGAGAAACAGCTACCCCATAAATAGATGAAATTTAGAAGGTAAGCTCTTGAACAAATATTATTAATATTGTAAAAATTATACTAATTGAATATCAGCTTAATTAAGCTAAGATCCATTCAGAATATATGCTTGAAAAATTAAAACTTAGTAAAATCTCTAATCAGATAAAAATTTCAAATACTGATGCTAATAATTTGCTAAACTCTTAAATTACTTAATATTTGGTAAAATAGGTAATAATAATTACAAAATTTGGAAAATCTACCATGTTAACTCAAGATAACAAACTGCTTTTAATTGGTCAGGTAACAGATTTAACCGGAATACCCATTAGGACAATTCGTTATTACGAGAGTTTGGGCTTAATCAATTCATTAAGACGAACAGAGGGAGGTTTTCGGCAGTTTTCATTGGATGTTTTAACTCGTTTGGCATTCATTAAAAGGGCGCAAAATCTTGGTCTTAGCTTAGAAGAAATTGGAAATATTCTTCAGGTTTATGACCAAGGACAAACTCCCTGTGGGGAAATTAAAGAAAAACTTGAAGAGAAGGTTTTACAGATTGATCACCAAATTGATCAGCTGTTGACTTTACGCTCTGAAATAAAGGGATTACTTTCAGGCTGGAAGAATATCAGCGTTCACCATGAAAATGAGAATACAATTTGTCCCATCATTCAAAGAACTAGTACTTTGTCAAACTAGTTTTTAGTGTTTGTAGTAAGGACTTTAGTCCTGAATTTTTAAGCACTTAAGTGCTTACTACAAACCTTGCAAAATTAATGGGACAGACCACTAGTACCGCAAGACGGAATTAAAAATTAAAAAATAAAGCAATTTCTTCGTTCCTCATTTAGGACTCAGAACTTTTATAGAGAAGAAACCACCACAATTCTAGTCCGATAAAGGCTAAACCTGCGATCGCAACCCCGACTTTCAAACCCAGAGGTTGCTCGATGCGCTGGAATTGGCTGGTTTGCTCTGATGAGTGGGCTGGCATTTCTGCTAATGTTACACCTGATGTTCCAGTGAGCAGCACTAAAGCTGTCAGGCTTCCCCAAAGCATTTTTTTACTGAACATTTGCTAAATTACCCTGAAGTTATGAGATAGTTTTTGGTTGAAAGTTACGCAATCTGAGGGCATTACTAACGACAGAGAGCGAAGAAAGAGCCATCGCAGCCCCAGCGATAATTGGATTTAGTAACCAACCAAAGATGGGAAACAGAATTCCCGCCGCAATGGGAATACCAATGACGTTGTAAATAAAGGCAAAGAAGAGATTTTGCTTGATATTGTTGATGGTGGCACGGCTGAGTTGAATTGCTGTGACAATTCCTTGCAAATCTCCAGAAATTAAGGTGATATCGCTAGCTGCGATCGCTACATCTGTTCCCGTACCAATGGCAATTCCCACATCAGCCTGCGCTAGGGCTGGGGCATCATTTATGCCATCACCTACCATTGCGACAATGGAGTGGGGGGATGAGGGGGATGAGGGGGATGAAGGAGAATAATAATTGTTTGCTTGCTCCCCCTGCTTCCTCATCCTCCCCTGCTTCCCCTGCTCTCTTTGCAGAGATTGAATAATCGCCGCTTTCTGATCTGGGCGGACTTCGGCAAAGATTCGCTCGATGCCAACTTGCAGAGCGATCGCATCAGCAGTTTTACGATTGTCTCCGGTGAGCATTACGACTTCTAAACCTAACTTCTGTAATGCTTTCACCACTGCTGCTGATGAAGGTTTGAGGGCATCGGCAATACCCATTATTCCTTGTAGTTCGCCATCTACAGCAATCAAAATGACTGTTTTACCAGCCGCTTCCCATGCATCTTGATACTGCTGGAGACTCATGGTGTTAATTCCAAGTTCTGTTAACCAGCGTTGTGTACCAATTTGTACAAGCTGATTTGCAACAACTGCTTGGACTCCACTACCTGCATTAGCTAGGAAGTTCTCTGCCTCTGTTAAACTCACCTCTTGAGACTGAGCATATTTAACAACCGCTTCAGCTAAAGGATGCTCAGAATTTCGTTCCACTGTTGCTGCTAACTGTAAAAGGTTGATTTCATTACCATTAGCTGTGCCGTTAACAGTTACAAAGTCTGTAACTGTCGGTTTCCCCTGAGTCAAAGTGCCAGTTTTATCTAGAACGATCGTTTGAATTTTGTGTGCTAGTTCTAAGCTGTCAGCACCCTTAATCAAAATGCCATTTTCTGCACCTTTACCCGTCCCCACCATTACAGAAGTGGGAGTAGCTAAACCTAAAGCACAGGGACAAGCGATAATCAGTACACCCACCGTTGTCATTGTGGCTAGGGTGAGGTTGCCAGTGAAATTAAACCAAATGACAAAAGTGGCGATCGCAACGGCAATCACCGCTGGTACAAACCATCCTGTCACCTGATCTGCCAAACGCTGAATAGGTGCTTTAGAACCTTGGGCTTGTTGCACTAATTTGACGATTTGAGCCAAAAACGTATCATTTCCAACTCGTGTCACCCGAAACTGAAATGCACCTGCACCGTTAATCGTCGCCCCAATTACTTCATCTCCTGGCTGCTTTTTAACTGGCAAACTTTCACCAGTCACCATCGCTTCATCTACCGTCGAAGCACCTGCAATCACTTCGCCATCTAGGGGAATCTTTTCACCGGGACGCACCAAAATTACATCGTTAATTCTGACTTCGGCGATGGGAACATCAATTTCCACACCATCACGGATAACTCTGGCATCTTTGGCTTGCAGTCCGATGAGTTTGCGGATGGCTTCAGAAGTTTGTCCCCTAGCGCGATTTTCCAACAACCGCCCCAACAAAATTAAGGTAATGACTATTGCGGCAACTTCATAATAAATATGAGGTATCAAGCCCTGAGCAATAAAAAATTTCGGGAAAACAGTGACAAGCAAAGAATATAGATAGGCTGCACTTGTACCCAAAGCAATCAGTGTGTCCATCGTCGCCGTATGGCGCTTGAGGGATTTCCAGCCATTCCGATAAAAAGATCCACCACACCAAAAGACGACGGGTGTTGTTAGCACTAACTGTACCCAAGAATTTTGTAAGAAACTTGGAATTAAGGGTAAGTTCAGCCCAGTCATCATCGGCAACGACCCCAAAAGTAGGAAAATGCTGATTACACCTCCCACCATTACCTTGAGGAAGAGTTGGCGTTGTAATGCTTCCCTACTCGCTTTCTCGGCATCATCTTCTTCAGAGAGCAATTCTTCCTGGGGTGAGTAAGAAGAGTATCCCGCAGATGCGATCGCAGTTTGAATTTTCTCCAAATTGGCTAAAGAGCGATCGTACTTGATGGTAGCTTGTTCTGCTCCAAAGTTAACGTTGCAGTCCCTTACCCCAGGAACAGAGCGAATTGCCTTTTCGATGTTGTTGGCGCAAGCGGCGCAACTCATGCCTCGAAGTTTGAGTGTGAGAGTATCCATGTTGGGGATTGGGGATTGGGGACTGGGGACTGGGGATTGGGGATTGGAGATTGGGGATTGGGGATTGGAGATTGGAGATTGGGGATTGGTCATTCTACTAGTACCCAGTCCCTAGTCCCCTTAAGCAACTGGATAGCCAGCAGCAGCCAATGCTTCCTTAATTGTTGTTTCTGATGCTTGAGTTTCTACACTGACAAGCTTGGTTGTTGGATCAGCCTGAACACTAGCATTAGCATCAACTGCCTGAAGTGCTTTGGTGATGGTGCTTGCACAAACAGAACAAGACATGTTAGGAACCGTGAGTTGGAGAGTCATAGATTTACGGGATAAAATGAACAACCTAGCCAAACCAAGCTGGATGACTGAGGGACATCTGTCAACAGTCAGAAATAACTGGAAAGAGAGTCGCCTTGAATTTATCCTAGACTCTCTAGCCGGCTAGAGAGTCTAGAGATTTTTAAAAGTTTTTCTCTAAACTTCAAATCTCTTTACAAGCTTGGTTTAGCCGAGTAACCGTTGCCCATCAAAAATACAACGTACTACAAAACACTTGTCATCCGCTGAAAGTGTGTGTTATTAAGGCTATATAACCACATTAGTCAGAATTAACCTGTTATTTTCTCAGAATTGTAGAGAAAACAACCCTCCGCACCACTTGAGACGCGGCTGCTGAACCCAAGTCTCCTCATTTCTTCACAACAAAGAGTCTTTTTTAAGACTCTATTTGGAGTTTTCATGCAGCCCAAAAATCTGAAACGTCTCTTGCGTGCTTTAGAGCGGCAAGGTTTAGATGTAACTTATAACAATTGTACTTATTCAGTTCGTCTAGTTAATTCTCCTGATGCCCCTGTCGCAGAAGTGTTACTACCGGAAGATTTTCCCGTAGAAGCTAAGGCACTGAAGCAGTTAGCGAATTTGGCAAGTGTCCGCCACCCGTCAGGTGGATGTGTTTGTCGTGCCTGTGCCACGCCTGACTTTCACCCAGGTGATGCGGGTGTTGCCATTGGTTCAGTCGTAGAAACTGTGGGGCAGGTCATCCCTGGTGCTGTCGGTTCTGACATCAATTGTGGGATGCGCTTGCATGTTGCTGATTTGACAATCGACGAATTTCTGGCAAAGCGTGACCAATTTGTAGAACGCATGAAGGGGGATTACTTCTTCGGTACGCGTGATGTGACGATGACTGCTCACGCAATGCAAGCTTTGTTTCAATACGGAGTTCCCGGTTGGCTGGATGCCATGCTAGATAAACCTACGGGGAGTGTGGTCAAATCTGATTTGCAACAACTTGCCCAAGAGAGCGAACGCATCTTCTTAGGTGGTTCAATGGATGGTAACTGGAAACTAGCGCCTGAAGAATTAGTTCCCGATACTGGACTAGTACGCGATGGCGGACTGGCAACTATTGGCGGTGGTAATCATTTTGTAGAAGTGCAACGGGTTGATAAAGTCGAAAATCGCACACTTGCCCACGCTTGGGGAGTGCGCGAAGGACAGCTAGCTTTTATGATTCACTCTGGTTCTCGAAACGTGGGTAAATATATTGGGGGAATGTGGCGAGATAAAGCTAAGGCGACTTGGCAAAAAGGTCTGAAATACCCTGAGTCTCAGATTTTTCCTCTCTCTACTTATTCTCATCCCGAACTAGTCGCCAGTTACCTACAAGCTGAAGCCACTGCTGCTAACTATGCCTTTGTCAATCGCCTGCTGTTAGCAGAATTGCTACGTCTGCGTTTACGAGAAGTATACAAAGATGTGGAAGCACCTCTAGTTTATGACTTGCCGCATAACATCACCTTGCCACAACTTGAAGATGTAGAGACGTTGTACACAAAATCTCTCCAATCTAAAATCCAGAATCCAAAATCCAAAATTGAGAAGTGGATAACACGCAAGGGCGCTTGTCCCGCCCATCTAGGGCAACCAGTGATTATCCCAGGTTCAATGGGTGCTTATTCTTATCTGATGGTGGGTAGAGGCAATCCAGCATTTTGTAATTCGGCCTCACACGGGGCGGGAAGAATTCATTCTCGCTTCGACCTCAATCGCAGAGGTGCATCTGAAAGTGAGGCAGAACTGGGATTAACTGGGGTAGACTGCATCACCCTGCGTCAAGAACGCCGCATTGAAGAAGCACCCGCTGCTTACAAACCAATTCAGTCTGTGATTAATGTGCAGGTTCAGGCAGAAATGGTTGATGTTGTGGCACGGTTGAGTCCGGTGTTGACGTTTAAGGCGTAAGGGTTGCTTGCTACGCAGAAAAGTAGGGACGCGAAATTTCCCGTCTCTACTTTGGTTTTATTGGTAGACATCTCCAGAAATTAAATATGCGTTATCCAGAATTTTTGTAGAGAAGCAAAATTCCGCGTATCTACATTCCTTTTAGAGATGTCTACTTTACAGCTAAGGGACTTCCAAATAAAAAAATACTCAACTACTTCTTGTGGAGTGGGCGACACGAGCGCCCGTAGCCAGATGCCATTAGTGTAAACTTAAGCCCAAACCCCTGTCAAAAATAAGTAAAGTTCAGTTTTTCTTATATTGTCTTGGCTATGGACATGATACATGATATATTCTACGGGATTAAAAAGTTAAAATTACTTAAGTAAACGTTTTAAATGTTTAAAAAGTCGCAAGATATCTTAAACCCCCTCTTCAAACCTCTTCGCCACTCCTGAGAGGCTTTGAAACCCCCATCCCTTCAATGCTTATAGATACAGCAGCATACTGAATTTCAAAAATAGATTAATAGCAATTATGAGTCCCATGAAAATTACTATGTTAGGCGAAAGCTTAGAGCGCCAAGGTGGAATAGTTTCTGTGGAAAAACTCATTCTTGAAGAAACTACATCTGATATTCAAATTACACATATCACTACTTTACCGAATGGCTCTACTGTCCATAAAGTGTTAGTGTTTTTGCAAGCAATAGCTAAGTTATTTTGGAACTTATTAAACCAGAAAACTGACCTAATTCACATTCATGTTTCTGATAGAGGTAGTGCTTTTCGTCACTCAATTACTACTATTATTGGTTGGCTATTTCAAAAACCAGTAATTATTCATACTCATAGTGCTGATTTTCATTTGTTTTACTCTAAACTTCCTCAATTGCTTAAGCAGTGGCTCAATTGGTCATTTCGTAAATCTACCCATTTTATTGTTTTATCAGATAGCTGGAAAAAATTCTATATTGAAAATCTTGGTTTGAAATCAGAGCAAGTTATAATTCTCCCTAACCCGGTAAAAATTCCCGCACAAATTCCACAGAGGATAGATTCCAAGGAGATATTTTTCTTATTTTTAGGGCGCATTGGTGAGCGCAAAGGTGCATTTGATTTAATTAAGGCATTTGCTTCTATACCTGCTGCTCAACAAAGCCGAGCAAAGTTAGTTATGGCGGGGGATGGAGATGTAGAAAAAGCTCGCAGTTTGATTCCAACTCTAAATCTTATTGACCACATCACTATTCTTGACTGGGTAGACCAAGAAAAACGCGACGAGCTTTTAACTGAAGCTAATGTATTTGTGTTGCCTTCTTACAATGAAGGTCTTCCTATGGCACTACTAGAAGCAATGAGTTGGGGTTTAGCAGTTATCACTACCGCAGTAGGAGGAATACCTGAGATAGTTACTCAAGACCAGAATGGTTTATTAGTTAATCCGGGGGATATTCAACAATTATCAGAAGCAATGCAATCCTTAATTATAGATGAAAATCTGAGAATGTCTCTGGGAAATAATGCACGAGTCAGCGTTAAACACTTGGATATAAAGGATTATTTTGTATCTTTGAAATGCATTTATAAAGCAGTTCTAGATTGAGAGTCTTCTTGATCTAAAGATAAGCAGTTTTTTTAGTTATATAGCTACCCTTATAGTTAAGGGATTTATGCAGTCTATTAAATACTGAAATTAAAAACTAAGCAATTCATCCTCTAGAAGGATAGCAAGCATTAAAAAGTATGGAATTAATATTATTAACAATTAAGGGAATGCTCAAGTCACTAATTTTATTGTTCATCTCTTTTTCTATTTAGTGTGTTCGCTAATAAATGAGGTTCAGAAATGAAAACTTTTCCTGAAGTAAAGTTACTTTACACAAGATTCCATAAAGTTAAAGTACAAGAATTAATAGATTATTTAATAGAAGCAGCAAAAAGCAAAAAAAAGACAATTGTAGAACATGTGAATATCAAAGCTATGAATTTAGCATACGAAAAGTATTGGTATCGAGATTTTTTGAATAAAGCTGATTTAGTATTTTGTGACGGATTTGGTGTATTGATAGGAGCTAAATTCAACGGTTATTCAGTGCAATCTGTACATCGCATGACAGCACCAGATTACATAGAAGATTTAGCATTAAAATGTGAGAGAGAAAACCTTTCTTTATTTTTGTTAGCTGGAAAACCCGGCGTAGTCGATAAAGCAATTACTAAGTTAGCAGCAATTGCACCTAATTTACGTATACATGGACATCATGGTTATTTTGATAAATCAGGAAAAGAGAATGATTTGGTAATAGACAAAATTAATAAATTTAAACCAGATATTTTATATATTGGTTTTGGTATGCCGTTACAAGAACGCTGGATTTTAGATAACTTCAATAAAATTGAAGCTACTGTATTTTTACCTTTAGGTGCTTGTCTAGATTTTTATACTGACTCTATATACCGCGGTCCACGTTGGCTAACTGATAATGGACTTGAGTGGTTAACACGCTTAATTACTGAACCTACCCGTCTCTGGGATCGTTATATTGTAGGCATTCCATTATTTTTTTATCGGGTACTTAAACAGCGAATTACCCAAGCAATGCTCACAAATCGCTGAATGAAGAGTGCTGAGTTGGTAAATTTTTTCGGTTTTTCAGTATTAACTATAGGACTACTATTTGATTTTTAAAAAGATACGTAGTGGCGTGACACAGCTAAAATAGTGCATTAGCTTTGCCACGCCACTACCTAATTTTGTTCAAAAATCACAGAGTAATCCTATATGCTAAATTAATAGCTGAAATTCTATGTTATCAGGCTAATAATATAATTTATGATGAAGTATCATAAATTTAATTTTTTTACCTTTCCATTAAATTTTTGGCATATTGCTGAAGAACCATTTTTTCTAAAATCAACTGATCGCGTCGCTAACGCTTCACTATCTAGCGTCGTATGTTTCGATGGTTACCCAATCCCCAATTCCTTTTACAAAGCTGGCTTCCAATATACGTTTCGTAAAAAAACTTTGTTTCTTGTATAAATTTAATCATTATTTATCTTCTTTCTTAAGTAAATTGATAGCAAAAGTAAAAGCTAAAATTAAACTAAACTTAAATAAGTAGCCAATTTAAACCGTGTCTGGTGCTAATAGCAATCAAAAAACCTTTTTACCCATTTACACAGGTAAATCCAATCAATAGAATATGGATCGTCGGAATTTTCTAAAGTATGTCACTTTAGCAGGATCTAGCTTTGCCTTAACTAGTTGTTTTCAAGGTAGAAATTCCAATTCACAGCCGGATGTGTCCCTCTCAGCATCACCTATGGCGGTAAATGAACCTCTGAAGGTGGGATTTGTTTATATGGGCCCTGTAGGTGATTTTGGTTGGACTTATGCCCATGATTTGGGTCGCAGAGACATGGAAGCCAATCTCCAAGATAAGGTAAAAACTACCTTTGTCGAAAATATAAACGAAGGCGCTGACGCTGAAAGGGTGATTCGCCAATTAGCATTAGATGGTAATAAGTTGATTTTTACAACTTCCTTTGGCTACATGAACCCAACAATTAAAGTTGCCAAGGACTTTGGTGATGTTATCTTTGAAAACTGTACAGGATACAAGCGTGCTGCTAATGTTGGTACTTATTTGGGACGCTTTGAAGAACCGCGTTATTTAACCGGTATGATTGCTGGCAAGATGACAAAATCAAATGTAGTTGGTTTTATTGGCGCATACCCAATTCCAGAAGTAATTCGAGGAATCAGTGCATTCACTCAAGGAGTGCGCCTAACAAATCCCCAAGCAAAAGTTAAGGTACTTTGGGTACAAAGTTGGTACGATCCAGCGAAAGAAAGAGAAGCGGCTCAAGCTTTGGTCAATTGAGGTGCGGATGTATTAACACAGCATACTGACTCTGGTGCAGTTGTCCAATTTGCAGAGGAAAAAGATATTTATGCTTTTGGCTACAACACTGATATGAGTAAGTTTGGTCAAAAAGCTCACCTGACATCACCTATTAACAAATGGGGCAAATTCTATACAGATAAAGCTTTGGCTGTAATGAGTAACACTTGGAAGCCTCAAGATGTTTGGGATGGTATTGGTGAAGGGATGGTGGATATTTCCCCGATGAATCAGGCGATTCCATCTGATGTGCAACAACTGGTGAATGCGAAGCGTGATGAGTTTATTCAGGGTACTGCACATCCTTTTGATGGCCCAGTGAAAGATCAAAAAGGGATGGTGCGAGTGCCAAAGGGTAAGGTGTTGGATGATCGGGGACAACTGGCGATGGATTGGTATGTTGAGGGAATCGAAGGGTCAATTCCCAAGGCCAAATCCTAGCACTGCTCAAAAATACACAACACTAGGGTTTTTCTTTATTAATTTTTTAATTTAGTTATATAGCGGTTCTCGCTTAAGTGAGGTACATTCCAGTGCGATACATAATTGGAGCATCTGGCATTGTCTACAGCCTAAGTCTGACGCTTTTGAAGGTGGCTTACTCCTGCCTCCTGAATGATGTTGTTAAATTAGCAGCAGCAGAGTGATCAACTAAAAACTTTCTTCAAATTTTCTGGCTGTGTTACCGCCAAATATTGAGCCGACATTTCCGGTGTGAGTAGTTCTATCATGACTTTGTTTTCTAACCAGAACTCAATGACATCAAAAAAAGAGTTGCGGTTACAACGTAATACTCTCCAACCTTCCCGTTCGCCAATCAACTCAATTTTTTCCTGACTAGAAGAAACCGAGACTGCTGCATGAGTAGCTGTGAACCCAGAAGGAGTAACATTTTCTGTAAATATACACTGCTTATCTCCTTCACCAGGTATTAGCTGAGTTTCTAATGGATAAACTTCAATTCCTGTTCCATGTTCGTCAAGGGGAAAAACCATATAACTACCTGGGTGAGGGAAAAAGGGAAAAGCCTGCCCATTCAAGACTTCAGCCAGAACTTGAGCAACGTGCAGGGGATTTTGAACAGAAATTGATATGTGATGAATCATACTTAATTACCCCTTACCCCATAATCATGATGGGGTTTCTAAATTTTTTGTTTTGTGGAGTGCTTATCTTCCACGAGAGCTTGATCACTTTTCACCCCATTTCTATTGATTTATGCAAAGAGTAAAATAAATTTTATTGAAAGCGGCGGGAAACTTCATCCCCGGACTTCATGCCGCTTCTCTGCGAGAGGCTGCGCCAACACTAATCACAGCTACGTAGACTAAGGTGCTATAAATTACTTAATACTTAATTGATGCTTGTATTACTCTGAAAGATTTCAAAAATGAAATGATGAAAGTAATGTGTAGAATATTGGCTAAAAAAATCGATTTTTTCATCATAACAATTAGCTCTAACCGACTCAGAAACACTTGATGTGAATAAGCTATTATTCTCCACTTGACAATGAGAAAATTTTTTCACAGTCAGCGTAAAAATATATTATATTTTTTTCACTAATTGGTCATAAGAACGCATTTTTTATAACGAATTAACTCAAATATCTAATCAGTATTGACTCTAGTTGGACTATCCGAATAGGCTTAACAAGGTAGTCATTTACATTCCCTGGTAGCTTGCTAATTTCCTCTTCTAAAGGTTCGCTAAAGGTCATCATTACAATTGGCAAATCTTCCCAAGAAGGCTCTTGTCTAAGGATATTCAGCAAATTCAATATGCGAACATCCTCTGCTAACTGGAAATCAAAAAAAACTAAATCTGGTTGGAGGTTTTGCACCTGTTTCAAAAAGTCGTTCCCATTATCTATCCACTTGACTTGGTAGCCAATTGTGTGGAGATAATCTTGCAGCACTGTGGCAGTATTTTCTTCTTCTTCCACAAGCAAAATGGTTTTATTTGTAGGGATGATTGAGGAAGAGGAAGACAAGGAGGACAAGGTAAAATTTGCCCCCTCATCTCTCGGATGCACTGGATTTGGTAGAAACAGAGTGAACTGACTACCTTTTCCCAAAGTCGATGTTACGGTAACATCTCCACCATGCAAACGCGCTAATTTGCGCGTTAAAGCTAAACCCAGTCCAGTGCCTTCATACTGCCGATTTAGCTGACTGTCAAGCTGTTTAAACGGTTCAAATAGAAATTGAAAATGATTTGAGTCTATACCAATTCCAGTATCTGAAACTGTAAATGTTATCCCTTGCGGTACTTTTTTGACTACCAGTGATACCTGACCGACTGAGGTGAATTTAATAGCATTAGTGAGCAGGTTGAGTAGCATTTGTTTGATGTGCCGCTCATCAGCAATACAAATATCCGCTTCTAGGTGAATTTCATGTGTGAGTTGCAATCCCTTTTCTAAGGCGCGATCGCGCACTGTCCATATGACATAATTACACAAATCTGACACTGGCAAAGGTGACAGTAACAGTTCCTCTTTGCCGGCTTCTACCTTCGATAGGTCAAGGATATCGTTAATTAATGCCAGCAGATGTTCACCACTACTATATATACAACTTACATATTCGTTCTGCTTTTCATTGAGAGAGCCAACTATTTCTTGTTGCAGTAACTGTGACAAACCCATAATCGCATTTAGAGGCGTCCGCAACTCATGGCTCATGGTTGCTAAAAATTCACTTTTTGCCCGACTGGCGGCTTCTGCTGCTTCTTGGGAGGCACGCAGTTTTAACTCTGTTTGCTTACGTTCAGTAATGTCCTCAATCATCGCTAAAAAAAACTCAGGTTCACCATTGCTGCCTGGTATAACAGAAACTGAGATATGAGTCCAAACTAAGCTACCATTTTGATGCCGGCAGCGTCTTTCCATCTCAATCCGATGTCTTTCAACAAGCTGTTCCTGATGTTTGGAGGGTTGTAAGTCATCTCTCGAAGTTGTCTTTAAGTCTGTGCGAATTCCTGACATCAGTTGCTTGTAAAGTTTTAAATCCCCCCTTTCTATGGAAATGTAATCTGTAAACCGCTTGCCGTATAAATCTTCTCGGCTGTATCCTAAAATCTCGCACAGCGCCAGATTAGTATCGACTATCTGCGCTTTCATATCTATAAGTCCAATGCCGATAGAGGAACGCTCAAAAATCGCCCGAAATTGCGCCTCACTCTGTCGTAGTGCTTCCTGCACGAAGTTTCGCTCACTCGCTTCTATAGCCATTGTCACGAAATCTGCAATCGAGCCAGCAAAAGTCTCTTCCTCCAAAGTCCATTGGCGACTTTCGCCTATGTGTTCGTGACACACTACGCCTACCAAACGACCCTCTAGCCAAATCGGTGCATCCAGTAAGGATGTGATGCCCAAAACGGAAAGATAAGACTCGGATAATTCTTGGGTTCTTGTATCATTTCTGGCATCATGTGCGGCAATGGTACGTTCCTCTTCTAAAGCCTGGAAATAAGCAGGAAAATTTGTTTTTGAAAGCGATTTACCAAAGGTATGTTCTTTAGTCCTTACATCATACAAATCAATGCATTCAATTTTTGAACGTTCTTCATTATATAACCATACCCCAACTCGCTCCACCAAGAGTGTCCGAGCAGCAGTTTCGGTGATTTCCCTCAAAACCGCATTGAGATTACCTTCCTGAAATGTCTTGCTTCTTGCCAGTTGCACCAGAGACTGGCTTTGTTTTCGCCGACTATTTTCTCTGATTCGGAAAGCCTCTTGGGCCTGGTTGTGCTCTGTAATATTTCTAGCTGACACCACCTGCATTAGTTGCCCTCAAGAAGAAATAATTTTGCCTTGCAGTTCTACGGAAAACTAGAACTTTCTTTGTATAACTACAATTACTTGATATGGTTTTTCATAACCGGAAAGTATAATTTTTCTAATCAAATTTTATGATTGTGGATAATGAGTTACAAACTAGATTTTGCTAGTCGCTTCTATTACTTCATATCAGTGGTTTTTGCTAGGTGGTAATTAACATTTTTAAGGATTACATTATTAAGTGATTCTACTGTTAATTGGTATAATTAGTGTAAAATTTTGAATTTGGCACTGGGTCATAGGGATTGGATTTTAGAAAAACTCTTCCCTATCCCCAGTGCTTAGTCCCAGTCCCTAGTTCAATTTCTTGCTTAGTGCTTACTATCAAAGCACCGTTGATTCTCCTAGAGAAAGATGCCTAAAGACTTAAATTTTGCAAGAATTGAAGCAATGGCAGCTTTTGTGGAGGTGGAGCGATGACAGATAGTAATGTGAGAATTGTTTCCCTGATTCCCGGTGGAACGGAGATTTTAGCGGCACTAGGGTTGGTTAATGCTATTGTGGGGCGATCGCACGAATGCGACTACCCTCCAGAAATCCTCAATCGCCCGATTTGTACCCAAGCACGCTTAAATTCCAATACCTCCAGCAGCCAAATTCACGAGGAAGTGAACAATTTATTGCAATCGGCTCTCAGTATTTATGAAATCAAGACAGATGTTTTAGAACAGTTACAGCCTACCCACATTCTTACTCAAGACCAGTGCGATGTTTGTGCTGTCAGCTTACACGAAGTGGAAAAAGCAGTTGCCACACTCGTTGACAGTAAACCCCAGATTATTTCTTTACAACCCAATATTCTCAAAGATATTTGGACTGACATTGAGCGAGTCGGCAACACCTTTGACGTAGATTCGGTAAAAGTCTTAGAAAATTTAGAAGCTCGTGTCAAAATTTGTCAGCAAAGACTCCAAGGACTTTCTTTAGATGAACTGCCTACTGTCGCCTGTATCGAGTGGACTGATCCTTTGATGGTTGCCGCTAATTGGATTCCTGAATTAGTTAATTTAGCAGGAGGACAGTCTCTATTTTGTGTTACAGGTCAGCCTTCTCCAATCTTGCGGTGGGAAACACTGTTAACAACCAATCCAGATGTAATTGTTTTTATGCCTTGTGGCTTTGATTTAAATCGCACTCGCCAAGAAGCCAATTTGTTATTAACTCAAGGTTCAGAGTGGGAAAAATTACACGCTATCCAAGCTGGTAGGGTCTATATTACTGACGGCAATTCTTACTTCAATCGTCCAGGGCCGCGACTGGTGGATTCTCTAGAAATTTTGGCAGAAATTTTGCATCCAGAAATTTTTCAATACGGCTACAAAGAAACCGCTTGGGAACGTTTGTAAAGAAGAATTCAGAACTCAGTAGTCAGAATTCAGTAGTCAGAATTCAGTAGGAATTCGAGTTGTTTCAAGCCTTGGCGGGTTCCAATACCCACAAGGAGGAATTCTGATTCCTGGATTCTGAATTCTTTTTAAGGTGTTTGTTCAGAATCTGCTGATGGTTCATTGTTAAATAACAGCAGGCGTGCAGCGAGAATGGCAAATCCTACAGCTGCGATCGCTTTTAACACACGCGTAGGTAACAATTCGGCTACTGCACCCCCAGCCAAAGATCCCAACAAACTTGTCAACAGCAATGCGCCTGCTGCACCAAAAAATACTGCACGGGGAGAATTAGAACGTCCTGAAAGTGCGATCGCCGCTAGCTGACTTTTGTCACCCAATTCTGATAAAAAAACTGTAATAAAACTCAGTCCTAAAAGATGCCAATCCATATTATTTAGGGGAATGGGGAATGGGGAATGGGGAGTTTTTCTAATGACCAATGACAAATGACAAATGACAAATGACAAATGACTAATGACTAGTAAATACATCCCAAAACAGCATTAGCGAAATCATCAATAACATCACGCCTGCTGATTTTTCTACAGTTTTTGGGCTGAGTCGGCTGGCTATCCAACTACCTAAAAGCACACCTAATAAGCTGGTGGTTATCAGCGCCGCCGCAGATCCGATAAATACCACCCACGGCGAATGAGATTCTGCACTCATTAAGAGGGTGGATAGCTGAGTTTTATCTCCAATTTCTGCTAGAAAAATGGTTACAAAAGTTGTACCAAAAACTACTAGTGCTGATTGCTGCTTTTGAGGACTATCGGCAACTACAGGCTGAACGATCGCAGGAGCCAAGTTCAAATCAGTGCTGTCTTTCAGTTCTAGTTCGATCTTAGTCTGAGATATGCCAGAAATCTCCAAAGGTGCAGAGTCAAGTTTCACAGGCAGTAGTTTTGTTTCTAGGTTGCTTTCATATTTCTATCATATTCTCAGATTGTTGTAATAAATTGCAACTACATACAAAAAAAGGATGGTGGAAGTGTCAAAGTCCAACAGCTTTGTCGAAGCGTAGTATTTCTAAACTGCGATCGCCATATACACCCTCTATTTGCTGGCGACAGCAGTCAATGGCAAAATCGTTAACTTCTTCTGGTTCAACTCCATACATATCTTGAAACACTTCTGATTCAACGCGGCAGAAGCGAGGACGATTGGCGTAGATGCGACATTCTCGCGTGGTATGGTCGAAATTAACGCACCATCCCCCTTCGCCTACCATGCTGAGGTAGAGTTCTAGTTCTGGTGGTGAGAGATAGTCTTCCAAATCTGGACGCTCTGCTGGATCAAGATTACAGCAGGCTCCACATTGCTTTACACATTGCCAAGTTGACATTTTTGATTGGGGATTGGGGATTAGGAACTGGGGATTAGGGACTGGGGATTGGGAACCAATACGGTTTGGTTAAGGTTTTTTGATTGAAAATTCGAGATCACAAAAACACGATAGATAAATCGCCATCAAAACGAAAGACTGATTATTGTAGAGACGGCGATTCATCGCGTCTCTTGCCTTAACCGAACCAGTCCCCAATCCCCCTATTTTACGTTTTTATGTCTTTTCTTATAATTTTGTTAAGTAAATTAAATCTAACAGGCCATAGCCAGATATGATCAATTGCGGGTTTTGTAATTAAGTTATTGAATTTTTTAAAGCAATTAAGAGGAGAAAAGGAAAAATGTTTGACGCTGTGTCTGACTTGTTTAATGCTTTTCTAAGTATCAATTGGGAAGTTATTTTCCAATTGCTGTCCGTGGCGCTAATTGTGATTGCTGGCCCAGCAGTAATCTTTGTGCTGGCATTTCGCAACGGCAACCTATAAGAGTGCTGAGTAGTGAGTGCTGAGTGCTGAGTAGAAGAAAATTTTGGAATTTAAAACTGATAACTCATGAATCAGCACTCAATACTGATAACGCCTGAAGGGCAGCTTGGATAATATTGTCATATTGTGGTTGAGAAATATCAACTTCTTTGGCGTTTTGCCGATTAGTTCCTATCAAACCAATTATATGTCCTGGCTGCATAGCTAAAACTTTACCTTCAGAATTTTTAATTCTTAATTCTGCTTCAATACCGTTTTTATAAAAACCACAAGTATACTGTCGCTGATTGTACTCAAAGGTTGTGCTTGATGTGGTAGGTGGCGAAACAAAAAATTGTTGAAGCTGAATTGGCAGTCTGACACCGATTAACTCTAGCTCAATGGTGGTGTTACCGTTAAAGTAATTTTCTCGTAGTTTGTAAGCAACATCCACTCGCGATGGTAGGTGGAAATAGTCGCCCCAACGCCAGGCGATCGCTTTAATTCTGTACTCTTGATTATCAATAGTTTGGGCAATTGTCAGTTTGATGTGACCTTTACCAACGATTTTTTGCTCAACCACTTGGACATTAGGTGTCCAGAAAACTGGATCGGGGTTGTCCATACCGCAGGGATGTAGAGCATTAAGCTGTTGATAAAGCTGTTGATTGAGATGATTGAGATTGACTTCAGCATCAATTTTGAGCAAAGGCTTGAGATGTTGGGGTTCAAGACACTGGTTAGCAAACTCAATCAAACGCGATCGCACCATCTCTAAATTCTCTGCTGGTAGAGAGAATCCCCCGGCTGCTTTGTGTCCACCAAATTTGCCTAGTAAATCGTGACAATATTCCAAAGCTTCAAATACATGAAACTCTGGAATTGAGCGTGCTGAACCGCGTATATGTTCCTCATCTTCATAAGTACCGATAAACACGGGAACACCGTAGCGTTCCACCAAGCGGGAGGCGACGATACCAATAACGCCGTGATGCCAATTGGGTTGAACAACAACTAATACACGGTTTTGCTGTAGAGATGCAACAAATTCTGCTTCTACATAAGCGATCGCTTCTTGTTCAATTTGCTGACACATCTCCTGGCGACTGGCATTTATTTGTTCGCACTGCATTGCTCTTTCCAGCGCCACCCCCATATCATCTGTAGTCAGCAATTCAATCACAGTCTGGGGATTACCAATCCGACCAATAGCATTAATTCGCGGCCCCAAGCGAAACCCGATATCTTCAGGCTTGAGCGATTTTGGATTTTGGATTTTGGATTTTAGATTAGAGCTTTTCTCCTCTGCCCCCCTGCTCCCCTGCTCCCCTGCTCCCCCTGCTCCCTCATCTCCCCTCGCCTGCACTCCACCTACTTGAATCAACGCCTGTATCCCAGCTAAGTTGGATTTGGGTAAATGCTGTAAACCGCGTTTCACCCAACGGCGATTCACGCCAGTTAAGGGAGCTAAATCTGCGATCGTTCCCAGTGTAAACAGTGCTAGCATCGGCTGGATCAAGCCCTTAGTCTCTCCTAGCTGTTGTGCTAGAGACACTGCCAAAATATACGCAACACCAACACCAGCAACACCCCGATAAGGTGACGATTCTGCTATTAGTTTGGGATTGAGGATAGCGTTAGCTGGTGGTAATTTTTGGGGGATATCGTGGTGATCGGTGATAATAACTGCAACACCAAGCTCTCTAGCTCTCGCAACTGGTTCAAACGCAGAGATGCCATTATCTACAGTCAGAATTAATCCCACACCTTCGCTGTGGAATTCTTCAACTATGCGCTTATTAATACCGTAGCCTTCATGCATCCGGCTGGGAATAGCATAATCTACTTGTGCGCCTAAAGTGCGGAGACTACGCAAAAGTAAAGCAGTGCTGGTCATTCCATCAGCATCATAATCACCACAAATAGCAATTTTTGTTTGAGAAGCGATCGCATTTTCCAACAACTCCAAACTAATTGCCAAATCTGGAAAATCTTCTAACGGCGAAGGCAAAACTAAAGACTCTGGATTTAAAAATGCTTGTATCTGTTCTGGTGTTTCCATACCCCGATTAATCAACAACTGGCTGACAATCGGTGAAATATTTGTCAAAATCGCCAGCTTTTGGGCAAATTCTGGTTTTTGTGGATAAATTTGCCAGCGCTGATCGGGTAAGCGCCTGCGAGGCTTTGATACTTCAGATACAGCTCGGTCTAGCACAATAAAAGTTAGGAGTTTTCAGTTATGAGTCTTGAATTGAAAGTTGTTTCTTAACTCATAACTAATAACACTATTTGCGATCTAAAACACGTTTATCTTACCATCATCCATAATATACAAAGAGCGATCGCCTGGAGAGCGCCAGGTCGGACGGAGTTCCAACCGCAATGTACCAAAGTTAGGTTTCGAGATAATTGCCTGTAGTGATAAACCCGTTTCGCTCCAAAATATCAAAGATGTATTCGGCTCCGTACCCTCTATTTGTTCTAAATTTAATTTCTGCCCTGGACTCAAAGATATTGCACCAGTCCCGGAGGGTTTTTGAATTTTAATCAGGTTGGGTGTGCTATTTACAACTTCAACTCTGATGTGTTGCCCAGGTGTAAACTGAATTGGGCGAGAACCACACTTAGAAGCACAAGTTCCAGCTAAAGTATTGCTGGGGTTATTGATTGATGCAACTACAATGGTTGCTGCAACTAAAGCAAATGACAAAGGCTTAAACATAATAACACAGTATAACTACTAAACTGAAATATTACTTCAATCAAGTACTATTAAGCCTCAGTATATTTTCCAGAATTACTATTGGTAATTCCCAGTTATTAAATTACGAATTACGAATTATTTGTTATAAACATCTCCTCTCGCACCAATAGCGTAAATTTCGATGTCTTTGGAATCAATATTAACTGTAAAAATAATTCTGTTTTTACCTATACCTAGTCTGTAAAATCCCTCCCAATCACCTTTCATCTTTTTGGATATCTAGTTCTGTAAACGGGATAATACCTTGGTCTTCGACAGCAATAACAATTTGCTTTATTTGCTCTCGAATATTTTCGACATCTTCGAGATTGGCTTTGTCTAAAAATTTAATCGCTTTTTTGCGAAATTTTATTACCATATTTTACCCAATCGGTCATATCAACTACTTCATCCTCAGTATCATCTGAAGGTACACCAAATTCGGCTTCAAGTTCGCGTTGCTCATCATCACTTATGTAAGGAATCAGAATTTGGCAGAGGCGAAGTCTTTCTTCTTGCAGAACTTCACGCATAGTTTCTTTAATCAAAGCTTTTAATTCTTGAATTTCCACTGTACGCTTTTTATTTATGGTTATATATATATTACCTAGTCTCAGCTTGTGCAGGGGTAATTTGTGTGAAAATAGCAAGCTGCAAAAGTTCGGGAAGTGTTTCCCAAGGAATAGCTCCTTTGCAAGTATTTATATACAGTTGTATACGAGCCTATTTATAAAGTAAATATTAATTAGGTGTGTTACGGCTGTGTAGGAATTTGAGGGTTTGAGAAAGTCTAATTTAGCCGTAACGCACCTGGGAATATCATACGTTACGCGGTGCTTTAACGCACCATACAATTTAGGGAAAGGTTTTGATAATAGTCGCTCACAACTGAACTTGGCTTTTACCTTTCCCCTTCTGCTGTAATGTCTCTTTAACCGAAGCGTCCACTGATATAATCCTCAGCTTCTTTAGTTTGAGGAGAACTGAACATTTGGGCTGTAGGATTAAACTCAACTAATTTTCCGCGACGCTTGCCATGCTCGTCAATTTCTGTATTGAAGAAAGCCGTGAAATCTGCGACTCTAGAAGCTTGCTGCATATTGTGTGTCACCATAATGATGGTGTATTGTTCCTTGAGTTCTAAGCAGAGTTCTTCTACTTGGCGGCTAGAAATCGGGTCGAGAGCAGAACATGGTTCATCCATTAATAATACATCTGGCTTCATGGCGATCGCACGCGCAATGCAAAGTCGTTGCTGTTGTCCGCCAGATAATGCAGTACCCTTCTCTTTGAGTTTGTCTTTGACTTCATCCCAAATAGCAGCGCGTCTGAGGGAATCTTCCACCAATTCATCAACGTTACCTTTGTAACCGTTAGCAAGCGGTGCAAAAGCAATATTTTCGTATATTGACTTAGGGAAAGGATTCGGTCTTTGAAAAACCATTCCGATTTGGCGGCGTAATTTGACCGAATTTATCTTAGAATCGTAGATGTTGCGATCGCGATAATTCAGTCTACCTTCAACCTTAGCACCAGGGATTAAATCATTCATCCGGTTGAAGCAACGCAATAAGGTACTTTTACCACATCCTGAAGGGCCAATAAAAGCAATAATTTGTTTATCAGGAATTTTTAGGTAGACATCTATAAGTGCTAGAAATCCTCCATAATAGACTTTCACACCTTCAACATTAAATACAGAATTATCTTTGTCTATTGTGGCACTATCTGATTGACTTCTACTATTGCTATAAGTCATTTTTCGTATCTCCTAATATCTGTGAATGTATTAAATTAGATATTTAATTATCTAACGGATTGAAAAACGTTGCCGGATATAAATTGCTACACCATTCAAAGCTAAAATCAAGAGTAACAACGCAATAATTGTTGCTGCTGCTGCACTAGCAAAACCCGGTTCAGGACGAGTGATGTAACTGTAAATTTGAATGGGTAATGCCATAAATCTCTGGAACAAACCAGGGTCAAAGGTGAGAAAACCTACAGCACCGACAACAATTAGAGATGCTGCATCACCAATGGCGCGAGATACAGAGATAATCACCCCTGTCAAAATACCAGGGACAGCATAAGGTAAAACATGACTGCTGATAGTTTTCCATTTGGTGACACCTAAACCGTAAGAAGCATTTCTCAGAGAATCCGGGACAGCGCGAATCGCTTCTCTAGAGGTGACAATAATTACTGGTAAAGACAGCAAAGATAAAGTCAATGCACCAGAAATCAAAGCCGGCCCAAAGCCAAGCAAATAATTGAAAACTCCTAAACCCAGCAATCCATAGACAATAGAAGGCACACCCGCCAGATTACTGATATTAATCTCAATAATCGCTGTCCACCAAGCTTTGGGTGCATACTCTTCGAGATATAAAGCTGCTCCTACACCAATTGGGACAGTTACAAAAATCACAACAAGTCCCAACAAAATGCTGCTAACAATAGCAGGACGGATACCACCTTGGTCAGGAAAACGAGAAGGGGTATCTGTGAGAAATCCTGGGGACAAAAATCTACCTAATCCGTCTCCCAAAATATCAAAAAGGAGCAAAGCTAGGACAAATATCCCAATCATCAAACCCAAGAAAAAAATTACTTCAAATACTTTTCCTAAGCTCTCCCTTTGGTCAACATTATCAGTAAATTCTGCCCCAGATGCAAAGGAATCATCTTCTTGATAACTCGTAGTCATATTTATTATTCGTATTTTTCCTTGTAACGATTAGCAATCCAGTAACTAACAATATTCAAAGATAGGGTAATCACAAACAAAACCGCACCTACAGCATATAAAGTCTTGAAATTAAGACTTCCACGCGGACTATCTCCGCCAGAAATTTGTGCCATGTAAGCTGTCATTGTTGCTATTGATTCTGCAAAACTAATAGTCAGCTTTGGCTGTAGTCCGGCGGCGATGAGGACAGTCATTGTTTCACCCACAGCGCGGGAAATACCCAAAATAATCGAGGCGATAATTCCTGAAAGTGCTGCTGGTAAAACTACTTTAAAAATAGTCTCCAGTTTCGTGATACCTAAAGCATAAGCTCCTTCCCGCAAAGAACGTGGAACTGATTTAATAGCATCTAAGCTAATAGAGCCAACGGTGGGAGTAATCATAATCCCCATCATTACCCCCGCACTCAAGGAATTGAAAATTTCTAAAGGGATAATATGCCGCAGCAATGGTGTCAGAAACAATAGTGCAAAGTAACCATATACTACAGTTGGTACTCCTGCTAAAAGTTCCACTGCTGGGCGTAAAACTGCTGCTACTTTGGGTTGAGCATATTCACTCAAATAAATGGCAGAACATAAACCCAAAGGAATCGCCACTGACATAGCAATAGCTGTAGTCAAGAAAGTGCCATTAATTAAAGGCCAAATGCCAAAATGCCTCTCTGCAAATAGAGGTGTCCATTTAGTATCAAGAAAGAATTGAGCAAAGGAAACTTCTTGAAAAAAACCAAATGTCTCCTGAAAAATAATTACAACAATACCAAAGGTAGTCAAAACAGAAACTAAAGCACAAGCAAATAAAATCGTTCCCACAATCCTTTCAGATATATCTTCAGATATATCTTTGTCTAGTGATGGTCTAGGTAATAAATAAGAATCGTCTTGAGAAGTGTAATTTTGCATAAACAGTTAAGTCTTAACTACAAATCAAGTTACATCTGAATGGGTATTTGTCTAAAGAAAGTTTGTAATTGGTTCACCTGGTTTGGCTTTTTGAAATTTTGTCCCAGTTTCACCAGTAGCAAATTTTTGTTTTACCTTGACGTAAGCTTCATCAGGTAGTGCTACATATCCAGCACCATCTACCCACTTCCAAGAATTTTCTAAATAAAAATCTACAAATTCTTTGACTGCTGGCTTGTTATCTAAAGATATCTTGCTGGCATAAATGAAGAGGGGACGAGACAAAGGTGTATAGGTATTTTTGAGGACATTATCCAACGGAACTGGTTTTTTGCATTCTCCTTTGAGATTTTCGATAGCAACTAAATTGAGCTTTTCTTGGTTTTGAATGTAGTAAGATATCCCTACATAAGCCAATGCTGATTCATCTCCAGAAACACCTTGCACTAGCAGATTTTGATTATGACTAGGAGTGTAGTCGGTGCGGCCATTCTTGGCTTTGCCAGTAACAGCTTGAGTTAAATAATCAAAAGTTCCTGTATCAGAAGCTGGAGCATAAAGCTTTAGTGGTAGCTTAGGAAATTTAGGATTAACTTGATCCCAAGTCAAGATTTTGCCGTCTGATTTAGCACTCCAAATTGTGTTCATTTCCTTAATGGTTAGACATTTAGCAAAGTCGTTTTTACGATTTGCAATTACAGCTACGCCGTCTAAACCTATAGGTAACTCTACAAACTCAATATTCTTGCTTTTACATTTTTTGATTTCTTCATTTCTGATGGTACGAGAAGCACCAACAATATCAATATCACCATTGCAAAACTTACTGAAACCGCCACCCGTACCACTGGAAGCAACACTAACTTTCGCGTCAGGTTTAACCTTTTGGTATTCTTCTGCAACTGCTAAAGAGATAGGAAAACCCACGGCTGCACCATCAATACTCACCTGACTTTTCAATTCTTGTCCACCGTTACAAGCAGTGATACTACTGGCAAGAATCATTAAAGATGTGAAGAAAATGCTATCTTTAAATCGGCTATGAAAGCTCATAAATTATCAATTGAGATAAAGTGACTATACAAAGAATGCTGCATGAAAAAATCAAGTTCATGCTTTGCTAGCAGCTTGAACTTTGTCAAAAATTGCCCCATCTTCAAAAAACTTTTTCTGGATAAGCTCCCAACCACCTAAATCTTGAGAGGTAAATAAAGTTTTAATTGGCGGTTGTTTTGAGGCTACTTCTTGAGTAACGGTGGGGTTAACAGGACGATACTGTAATTTGGCAAATTCTCGTTGAGCTTCTGTGGAGTAAAGAAAATTCACAAATGCTTGTGCAACTTCTCTTGTACCGTGTTTATCAACGTTTTTATCAACTAGAGCCACAGGATTATCGATGGAAATATTAACTTGAGGTACAACATAAGGCAACTTCAATCCACCTATTTGCGCCAAAATTACCTCATTTTCGTAGTTAATTAAGACATCTCCCTCACCTTTTTGGAAAAATGAATCGCTAGCTTCACGGGCATCTTTCGTCAATACAGGGATGTTCTTATAAACTTTGGTGACATAATCTAATGCTGCGGTTTCGTCACCACCTGTTAAACTCACAGAACTCCAAAAAGCTAGGAATTCCCAGATAGCAATACCAGAGGTTTTGGGGTTAGCTGCAATTATTTTTACACCATCTTTTGCTAAGTCTGCCCAAGTCTGAATATTTTTGGGATTACCTTCACGAGTAACGATCGCAGCTACAGATTTACTGACAATACCATTTCTCGGATATCGGATTTCCCAACCTGATTTAATCAAACCTGCTTGCTGAATTTTAATGACATCTAGAGGGAGTGCCAAATGTACTATATCTGCTTCTTGTGAGCCTGCAATAACTTCTGCCGCTTGAGCGCCAGAACCCCCATAAGTCGCCTCAATCGTGACGTTTTGGTTGTGTTCTTTCTTCCAGCTTTCGACAAATTTGGGAATTATCTGGTCATGAGCGGCTTTGGTAACAGAGAATGAAACGAGTTTTAAATTAACATCATTCTTGCTAGCTGAACTGCTTCCAGAGCAGGAGGCAACTGCTATACTCAAAAAAATACTTATTAAAAACAGACTTACAAAGCTTTGGATACTGCGGCCATTCAACCAACTTCTAATTGCGTGTTGATACGATAGTTGCATAGTCCGCAAGGCTTTCGTGGCATAAGCCTGTATCCCCTCACTTAAGAATTTACTTAATTTGGTTGGTTGTTGCGACTTGCTCATTAGAATCACCCCTAAATCTACGGTATTTCTAGATGTATACCGTAATTAAAAGAATTATAGGGTATATAGAATAATATTTATCATCTGGCTTCAATTTTTTTACTAGGTGAGCAATTTGTCATCAAAAGTCTGATTTACCAAGGAATTTCAAGAAATGGGTTTTTTCTGCTGCAAAGGGAGACAATCTAATTGCACACATACATAAAATTTGATAAAAAGATGTCATAAGTAATACAAAACAATAGTATAAACTCGAATTTTTTTAGCCAATAAAGCTTTTTTTAAAACAAAGTAGCTGCACTACAACATCTTGAGTATCATATTTTGCGATCGCGCTTATTACGACTATTATTTGTATATAATATTTAACCTTCAAAATCATCAATACTTACAACAATTCCCTAAATTCTTCACGAGTTATTTGGCAATCGCGTAGTATTTGTGCTAGCAAACCACGACCAATTGTTTCACCTGAATGTACAGGAACTACTGTCCTACGCCCATCACTATGTATCATAATATGATGACTGCCACGTATCCTAGCCACTTCAAAACCAACTTTGCTCAGGGCTGCAATAACTTCCCTTGCTGTGAGACTTGGGAATTGACTCATATCTCAACTGCGACTCGTTGAATACCAACAAAGTCGAGTGAATCCTGCTGTTCTTCCTCAAATTCTAGACAAAGTTCAATCGCTTCTCTAATACGTTCCACTAACTCATCTAAAGTTTTAGCTTGCGTATGACAACCAGGAAGATTTGGGACGGAAGCAACAAAGTAGCCATCTGCATCTCGTTCGATAATTACATTAAATTCTCGCTTCATTATGAACTTCCCTAAATTTATAGACAGTATATTCTCTCATTATTGAAAGAGCGATCGCTCCTACCGTGAGAAAGTATAATCAGGCGATCGCTCAATTGTAGAAATACTCATACAGATTTTTTGCTACTCTAACCAGTTCTCTAATTGCAAATTAAGTATATTTTCAAAATCCTTGATATTGTTCGTAACCAAAATATCATTACGAGAGCGGACAACGGCAGCAATGAGTGCATCTACTTCTCCTGTTGGTCTACCAATTTGCCTCAATTCACTTTGAATTTTACCAAATTCTCTGGCAGCATCTATATCAAATGCCTCAATGGGTAATAGTTCAGTTAGTTGTGCTAGTGTTTCTAAATTTTTTTCAACTTGCTTAGAACAGTAAACACCTTTGTAAAGTTCTGAAACTACTATTGTAGATAGATAGCATTGGCTGAAATAGCGATTAAATATAGGTACTACTTTGGGATTGCCATTAAGCAATGCAATACAAATGTTAGTATCTAGAAGATACATTAGTCTTTCTTCTATTTATCTATTGAGTCTATCACCCTTCCTTGGTAAGTATGACGTTGCTGGTCAATTTCAGCAAATATATCTATCAACTCTGGTTGGTCTTGCCAAATTCCAAATAATTTATTCAATTTTGTAAGCCTTTCTTCATCTGTCAAGTCTAGTTTTGCTACGACAGCTTCAGTAGAAGTAAGTTCTAGATTAACGATTATTTCTGCTCCATCAGGAATACTGTGAATTTGCTCTAATAATTCAATAGTTTGACCGCGTTTGATTCCCCTAATCTTCATTGTCTGCTTACTCCTGTAATCACTACTATTGAAATATAAGACATTTTCTTATTACTTAATGCTAACTTATGTAGCGTAAACGCGTATCGGCTGGTGTCAGACATCACCCCTTCTGTCAGAATATATAATCAAGCAATTAAGATTTAAGTACTCAGCAATTAATTTCTGGTAAATCTTCTTGCCATTCCCGGAAAAATGAGTCATCCAAAACTAACTCAATACCAAAGTTATCGATTAAATAGCGTAAGTCAGTGTCCTTTACTTGGATTGTTTTCGTCATAAGTTTTGTGGAGTGGAGTATAGTAAATTAATTGGCTTTATACTACTCATTAGTTGCTGCTTCTAGCCAAACTTCCACTTCATTTGCTAGCAACTTCTGGGCTGCATCCATCATTGATGTTGCAATGTCTTTGAGGTCTTCGCGGTTGTTCAAGTAAGTTTTTAACGCTTCCATTGGGTCAATACTGCTACTCGCACTCAATTCAGGAATCCGGGGCCTGGCTAATTGACTGACTAATTCTGCTTGAATAGTGTAGGTGTGAGCAGGACTTAAAGCAGTATGTAGAGAGGAACTGTCAATTAAATCCATCTGTTCAGAGCGGAGTTTGTAAATTAGCCGCACTACAGCATCTTCAATATCATACTTAGCGATCGCTTTCATTAACACCGCTTGCGGATCATCTGCTTTCGAGATATCTATCTCAATGGTCTGGAAAGTCCGAACCGTTAAAGGACAAAATTCCCACTCAGCGCTTCCCCGCTCCAGTTCCAGCATTACATAGCCTTTGTCTTCTTTTTCTTCGCTAAAATCTACCCGCTCAATACTCCCTGGATAAATCACCGGTGGGTTGTTGGATTTATTCAGATTTTGATGGCGGTGGACATGTCCCAACGCTACATAATCAAAACAAGGTCGCGTCAGCAAAGATAGGGGTAGAGTAAAGCCTTTACCTACTGCCAAAAATCGTTCTGCGCCCAAGGTTGCATTGTCAGCCATCAAGTGGGCCAAAAGAATAGTAGGCACATCAGGGTCAAGACGGCGAACTTCCCCTTCTAGAACAACTCGCAGACGTTCTGTTAATAGTTGGTTGACTTCCGCCAAAGATAAACCTTCAGTCTCTTGGCGAGTCATCAAAGTCGAACGAGTCAGCCAAGGCAGCGTGATTACTTGCACTTTGCCATTACGGGTTTGGATGCAGTGAGTAGTTAATGTATCACCGACAACAAACCCTGGCACTCCCAAAGTGCGATAAATATTTAAACTCGCCCCTCCCTGTCCTTGGGAATGTTGGTCATGGTTGCCTACCAACAGTACTGTTGGAATATTGGCATCCATAAGACGGCGAAACTGGTTGGCAAAAGCATGTTGTACATAAGGTGGTGGTGTCGCATCCGGGAAAGCATCGCCACCAAATATCACCATATCAACTGCATCTGTCAGCGCTCGGTCAATACATATAGAGAGAGTATTGACAAAATCCTCCAATCGTGTATTTAATCCCGTCGCCGGATTAATTCGTCCGTGGGAAAAGCCGCTTCCCATGTGGATGTCGGAGAGATGGAGGATTTTAATCATATTTGTCCTTTGTTCTTAGTCATTTGTCCTTTGTCTAATACTAATGACAAATGACAAATGACCAATGACTAAATATGAATTCCACATTCTGTTTTATCACTTCCCCGCCAGCGTCCGGCGCGTTCGTCTTCGCCTTCGCCTACTTTGGTTGTGATGGGTTGGTCGCCGATGCTGGGATAACCTTGGTCGTGGAGGGGGTTGTAGATAACTCCGTGTTCAGCCACGTAAAGCCAGCTGTCTTTGCGTGTCCAAGTAGCTATAGGATTTACTTTCAGCCGACCTTTACCATCAAATTCAAATATGGGCATATTCGCACGGGTTACTGCTTGGTCACGGCGGCGTCCGGTAATCCAAGCGACGCTATTGAGTTCGTCTAGACCCCGTAGCAGTGGTTCAATTTTTGTAATGTGGTGGAATTTAGCAATATCCTTGTCCCAGAGTTTGTCGCCGTATTTGGCTTCAAAGGCTTCGCGGGTGTCTACATCTGGAGTTTTGAAAGTTTGCAAATCCAAGTTGTAGATTTGTATAGCTTTGGCTACTAATTCTAGGCTTTCAGGGAAGTGGTGCAAGGTGTCGAGGAAGATCACAGGAACGGGATGCTTCAGTTCACTGTAAAGAATATGGGTAATTATCATGTCATCCACGTTAAAGGCGCTTGTTTGCACCAGTCCCGTTGGGATATTTTCTATAGACCATGCCAGTATTTCTTTGGGAGTGGCAGTTTCAAATTGCTCATTTAATTTTTCTAAGTCAAAAGCGATCGCTTGGTTTCTAGATTCCGTGGATGCTGTCATGATAATCTTCTATTCAAAATATTTTTACCTTGATTAAGATTTATTTTATCCCATCAAGGCACGTATTCCGCTCGGAGTTCAGGTATTTATTCTGTTCGGAAATTACTACGTTGTGGAACTGGAGAATGGGAAGTCGGCAGACCAGAAGAACAAATCATTAAAAGTAAAAATTGATACTTAAGTTCAAAAATAAGTATTTACTAAGAAATTTTACGGTAATTTAAGTTTTACAATGGTTTTATAGATATTTATACTGATTTTGATATGGTTAAGGGACTATTAATAAAAGGGATTTTACTTAAATGAACAATGCAAAATTCAGCAATCCATTAGGCCAATCTATAATTATGGGCGCTTTAATGATGTTAACAAGCGTTGGTATCATCACAATAATGAACTTTTTCTAGATCAAAATTTCTAATTTTAGCAATAAGACTTCACATAGTCCCGTTCAAAACTGAGTGGGACTTTTACTTTTTTATCCAGATAAATCCGTGTGTATTAACTTTCTGCTGTGACTTTCAGCAGAGATTAATTCTGAAGCCGTGTTTTTACGTAGTTTTGCTGGGCTACGAGATCCCCGACTTCTTGAAGAAGTCGGGGATCTGACCACCGCTAACCACTCATAACTAACGATACAGAATACTAGTGAGCAACTGGCGCTTTTACTCCTGCACCACCTTTACCCAAGAATAGCAACAGAGGTAATGAGCAAAGGAAGCCTACCCCTACCACCCGAAAGCAATCTGCGTAAGACAAAACAGCAGCTTGGGTATCTACTGTTTGACTTAATAAAGCTAGTGCTTGTTGTTGAGCCGTTGTCGCATCCATACCTTGACCTTGGAGTGCCCCGTTGAGCGCATCGAGGCGCTGATTGGTTTCTGGGTCATAAGGACTAAGTTTTGCTAACAGGATGTCTCGATGAAAAGCTTGTCGTCGGTCAAGTAAGGTGGTGAGTAGGGCAATGCCAATGCTACCACCCAGTTGTCGAGTGAGATTGTAGAAACCAGAGCCGGCAGAAATATCTTGCTTAGGTAGCGGGCCTAAAACTGCCAAACTCAAAGGGAGAAACATCAACACAGTAAAAGCCCCACGCCATACCAATGGCCAAAATAAATCATCTATGCCAGTTTGTGGGGTAATTGCTGCTAGTTGAAACATGACTCCAGACGATCCGACAGCACCCATCGCAATTAAAAATCGGGCATCAATTTTACTAGACAGTTTGCCTAATAAAACCATAACGATCGCAGATGCTAAAGCACCAGGTGCTAACAATAGTCCTGTCTGCGTTGCCGTAAAGTGCAGCACACTCTGAGCAAATATCGGCACAGCAAAGAGCGTGCCATAAAGCCCCATTCCTACCACGGCTGATAACACACTTCCAGCAGCTAAAGAACGGTGACGTAAAACTCTCAAGTCAACGGCAGGATGGTCTATTTTCAAATCGTACCAAATAAATAGTCCTAATCCGATAATACTGGCGATCGCTAATGTGGTAATAAAACCAGAGGAAAACCAGTCTTCTTTCTCTCCTTCCTCTAACAAAGTTTGCATACAGCCAATAGCGATAACTAAAAACCCAATCCCGAACCAATCGACGGCTTGACTTTGTGTCTCGCTTTTGTCTTTATCTTTGGGCAAAAATACCACTGACATCGCCACTGCAACGATCCCGAAGGGAATATTCACAAAGAAAATCCACCGCCAGCCCAAACCATCTACTAAAAATCCCCCTAAAGTCGGGCCGATGGCTGGGCCAGCAATTACACCTACCCCAAAAACTGCTTGTGCTAAACCCTGTTCAGCAGGTGGAAAAGTCTCGAACAAAATCGCTTGGGCTTTAGCTAGCAATCCGCCACCACATAAACCTTGAAGAATTCGAGAAAAAACTAGCATTGGGAGATTAAATGCCAACCCGCATAAAACCGAGGCCAGGGTAAAGCCAATCAACGAGAAAATGAAGTAGGTTTTGCGTCCAAAGTAATCTCCCAGCCATGCAGATAAGGGAATTAAGACGACATTTGCGATCGCATATCCAGTTACTACCCAGCCAACCTCACTGACAGTTGCACCCAAACTAGCCTGTATATCTGTCAGGGCAACGTTAACAATACTGGTATCAATTACTTCTAAGATCGCACCAAGGGAAGCCGTAAAAGCGATCGCTTCCCGTGCTGGAGTTGGTAAAACGACCATCTATCGGCGTTACACTTCCAAAGAAGAATTAGTTGCAGACGCGATCGAAAGTTTGAGAGATGATTTAGTGATCCCCGATACTGATAGCTTTTGGGGAGACATGGATATCCTGATTAATAATGCCGCCAAAAAAATAGATAGTCCCCTTGGACGTCAGACACTTGCGCTGATCATTAGTACAGCGTCTAGCAATCCTCAGTTTGCAGAGGTTTACTGGACAAAATATACAAAACTCCGACGTGAAGCCTTTTCTAAAATACTTGAGCGTGCCAAGTCTAGAGGCGAAATTCACAAGGATGCAGACGTAGAACTAATTATCGACCTTGTAAGCGGGTCACTATACTATGCGCTAATCTTCAAACCCACAACCGAGCCAGTAGAAGCATACATGCGCCGCACCATGAATCTTTTGATAAAGGGAGTAGGGAATAGGGAGTAGGGTGCAAGGGAGACGGAATAACCAATGCCCAATGCCCCATTCCCCATGCCCAATTCCAACTTGTTAGCAAAATAACTTTCCATCATAGGTCATAAATGAGATGATGGAGAAATTAGAGAAAAAGGTGAACAGTTGTTATTTTTCTCCTTCCGCTTCTGGTTGCAGAATGGCATCACAGTATTGAATGAGGGTTGTCAAGCGATCGCAAATCGTCTGAAGTCTCGTTTGTGCAGTAGATGCTTGCCGCGCTCCTTGGAAAAACATTACATCTATTTCCAACAAGCGCAATTGCTTGCTCATCTCCGTTTGATAAGACTGCACTCGCCAGTTTTCATCAGCCAAAGGCACAATCTCTTGCCCGAAAAATTGCTGCAAGGAGGCTATACGCTGTCGCAGTTCAGGTGCAACTATTTGGGTAGTTGTGGCATCGGAGCGTAATTGCTCTAGCAAGGTTACGAGTGCCAGATATTTCTCACGGTTTAAAGACATCCAGTGCTAGTTAAGATAGTATTAATGTCAAGTAATTTTTCTTCTACAATAAACTTTCTTAAGTACTTATCAGCACTAAAAGCCTCAAATCATGGTTTGAGGCTTTGTTTGCCATCAATGGATTTTCAAGTTTATGATCCTTGAAACCCGCAGTGGATGACTACCGTCTGCAATTGGAGAATCATCCTTACACTGTTTTTTCTACCCTTCTCTGGGCGACAGCATCTTCTTAGAGCGATGCTGCCAGTTTTATTTATCATTCAGTTATCTACCGATCCTATCCAAACCCAATTGTATGAGCAGTCTAGCTATAAATTCATCAGTTGATCTCGCCATTCCGGAATGGTTAAAAAAATGTTTGAAGGAGTCATCCACAACTAGCGGCGCAGGGGAAGATGACCGAAGGCATAGCGATACAGTCTTGATTGGTCGCGCATTTGAATTTGCTTACCAATTGCATCAAGGTCAATACCGCAAATCTGGAGAACCATACATTGCCCATCCCATTGCTGTAGCCGACTTGCTGCGTGACTTGGGAGGTAGTGCTGCTATGATAGCAGCTGGATTTCTCCATGATGTCGTTGAAGATACAGAAGTTACAAGTCAAGAAATAGAAGAACGCTTTGGCCCAGAAGTGCGGCAATTGGTCGAAGGTGTCACAAAGCTTTCTAAAATCAATTTCACCAGCAAAACCGAAAGCCAAGCCGAAAACTTCCGGCGGATGTTTTTGGCAATGGCGCAAGATATTCGGGTAATTGTGGTGAAATTGGCAGATCGTTTGCATAATATGCGAACTTTACAATATATGTCAGAGGCCAGCCGCCGCCGCAGTGCCCAGGAAACGCGAGATATATTCGCGCCCTTAGCCAATCGCTTGGGAATTTGGCGAATTAAATGGGAACTGGAAGATTTGGCTTTTAAATATTTGGAACCAGAAGCTTTCCGCCAAATGCAGGAGCATGTTTCCGAAAAACGGACGGCGCGAGAAGAGAAATTGGCTAGAGCTACGAACATGTTGCAAGAGCGTTTGCAGCAAGCCGGAATCCAGTTTCAGGATATCAGCGGTCGTCCCAAGCACCTTTATAGCATTTACCAAAAAATGCACCGCCAGCAAAAGGAATTTCATGAAATTTACGATTTGGCAGCGCTGCGAATTATTGTTCAAACTAATGAGGAATGCTATCGGGCGTTGGCGGTGGTTCATGATGCTTTTCGCCCAATTCCTGGGAGATTTAAAGACTACATTGGACTACCAAAGCCTAACCGCTACCAGTCGTTACATACTGGGGTGATTGGACTAACTGGCCGTCCTTTAGAGGTGCAAATTCGGACAATCGAAATGCATCATATCGCCGAGTATGGGATTGCCGCCCATTGGAAGTATAAAGAAACAGGTGGTTCTAGTATTAGCCATTTGACAGCGACAGATGACAAGTTTACTTGGCTACGGCAACTGCTGGAATGGCAAACTGATCTTAAGGATGCCCAAGAATATCTTGATAGCGTCAAAGATAATCTATTTGAAGATGATGTCTATGTCTTCACCCCTAAGGGGGATGTTGTTCCTTTAAGTCCTGGTGCTACCACTGTAGATTTTGCTTATCGCATTCATACGGAAGTAGGGAATCACTGTTCAGGGGCGCGGGTGAATGGGCGAATGGTGCCACTGTCAACGCGGCTGCAAAATGGCGATATTGTCGAGGTTTTAACCCAAAAGAACTGCCATCCGAGTTTAGATTGGTTGAACTTTGCCAGAACTTCGGCAGCGAAATATCGGATAAAACAATGGTACAAGCGATCGCGCCGGGAAGAAAATGTTGCCCGTGGACGGGAGTTGTTAGAAAAGGAACTTGGTAAAACTGGTTTTGATAGTTTGCTGAAGTCCGATGCGATGCAGATTGTCGCCGAAAAGTGTAATTACCACAGCGTAGATGATTTACTCGCTGGTTTGGGTTACGGTGAAATTACCTTGAACCTAGTGCTAAATCGCTGGCGAGAAGTAGCGAAGGGACAACAACCAGCTTCCACTGTGTCGCCATTTATCCCCAAAGAACCAGCGACATCAAAAGCTTTGCGAGATGCACCTCCAACGACCTCACGCTCCACAGATTCGCCAATTTTTGGGGTGGAAGGTTTGGTATATTATTTAGCTGGGTGTTGTACCCCGATTCCTGGCGAACCAATTATTGGTGTGGTGACGCGAGGTAGGGGTATTTCAATCCATCGCCAAGGCTGCCATAATTTGGAGACTGTGGAGTATGAGCGCTTAGTACCAGTTAGGTGGAACCCAGGTGCAGAAAATAGTGGTCGTCCGCATACATACCCAGTGGATGTTCAAATTGAAGCCCTTGACCGCGTAGGGGTGCTAAAGGATATTTTGTCACGGTTGAGTGACCAAGGGATTAATGTTCGCCATGCTCAGGTGAAAACCTCTGCTGGTCAACCTGCATTGATGGACTTAGGAATAGATATACGCGATCGCTCTCAACTAGAGCAAGTGTTCGTCCAAATTAAGAAAATGAGCGACATTTTGAATATCCGCCGCGTTGGTCAAATTGACGAGTAAGTTTGCCAATTGCTAAGGTGCGTTACACTGCGTTAACGCACCAGTTCATACCAATCTGAAAAAAGAATGCGACAAATAGACCATCTTGTAGAGACGCGATTCATCGCGTCTTTACCCAAGGATGTGTTGCAACCATTAATTGAATTGGTATTAGGATCATGATTGAGCGATCGTTTTTAGGAGTCGAACCGCAGAGAAGGTTAATTGTTAATATTCATAGACTGCAACATTTTTTCTCGCTTCTTGCGGGCAATTTCTTGTAAATCAACAGTTCTATCAGTTTCATCTACAATCTCACCAGTTATCACCTCAAGCACATCTTCCAAAGTGATGACACCAGCGATGCTTCCATATTCGTCTACCACTACTGCAAGATGTTCACGAGCTTCTATGAAGTTTTTCAACAATTTATCTGCCCGAATTATCTCAGGGACAAAGTTCACTTTTCTAGTCAGACTAGAAATCTTTTGATTGTTACTTCCTTCAACCATTGCTGTCAGTAATTTCTGTTTTAAAGCATATCCAATGACTTCATCAAGAGATCCATCTATTACAATAATCCGGGTGTGTTGAGACGCAATAATGTTGGCTTTCGCTTCAGCAAGAGTCATATCCCCGTAGATATATGTCAACATGATTCGGGGTGTCATTAAATCAGATGCAGTCACATCATTTAATCTAAACACTCGCTGGATCATTTCTGCTTCATCGCTTTCGATAATTCCCTCTTGATGCCCAATCTTTGCCAACAGCTTTATTTCAGCCTCATTGGTGGTTGGTCGTTTTTGCCCTTTAGAAAAAGGTGCAGTAACATTTTCTAGAATCCAAACTAAGGGTGTGAAAGCAATAGCAAGTCCAGCCACAGGTATAGCCGCAAGTATAGCGATTTGTTCAGAATAACGCTCTCCAATTGTCTTTGGGATGATTTCACCAAAGATGATAATCAAGAATGTTAATACCCCTGAAAATACACCAAGCCATCTATCTCCTAATACTTGAGTAGCAATATTACCTGTGAGAATACTGCCAATGATATTGAAAGTATTGTTGAGGATTACAATAGCCGCAATAGGCCGATTCATGTTTTCACGAATCGCTAAAAGTGTTACTACTGAACGATTATTTGATTGTGCTAATTGTCTAACTCTTAGGGTCGAAACAGAGAACAGGGCCGTTTCTACACTAGAACAAAGCGCTGAACCTAAAAGAACAACAAACACAATGATTACAAGCTGTAGCATATAGTTTCCCAAGTATGGGAAGCGAAAGTTGAGCTTAACTGATAGCCAAAGGAGTTGCTATCTTGTTATCTTCTGAGTTTACCGCTTTCCTAGTTTAAGCTCATCGTCCGGGAATGCTTTGCTTTGCTCCCATAGCACTCAATACGGTTCGGTTAAGGCAAAAGACGCGATAAATCGCCGTCTCTACAATAATCGGTCTTTTGTAGAGACGGCGA
>NZ_JBDNJQ010000419.1:0-505 GCF_051172895.1 Nostoc sp. CALU 1950
AATTCAATTGCAGACCGATACAATTCAATTGCAGACCGATACAATTCAATTGCAGGGCAATACAACTCAATTGCAGGGCGATGCAACTCAATAATTTACCCATCGGATTCTAAAGCGATCGCAGTCCAAAAGCATATAGCCCTCTAAAATTAAGCATTACAATCCATTACCAATTAAAATAAAAGCAGCCCAGTAGTAAGGATGACTAAGCTGATTGCTGACATTGGATGGTAAAGCTTCTATTTCAATACTATTGCGTTGCTTGCCAGCAGCATCTTGACGACTAGTAATCAAAGCTATTTGCGCTTGTCTTAAAGCTTCAGTTTTGCTGAGATTTCCTTGTTTAAGCTGGGCGTAAAACGCATCCATTAAAGCTTGTGTACCGCCATCATTCACTGACCACAAAGAAGCGATCGCTGCTTTTGCGCCTCGACTCTGAAACTGATAACCTATAGCGGTTATCAGTCCAGTTCAGTACACTTAGGAGAGAGCAATTCTACTGTTA
>NZ_JBDNJQ010000420.1:0-502 GCF_051172895.1 Nostoc sp. CALU 1950
CTCTGATTAACTCAGCCCTGCTGGGTCATTTTGTATGGCTTAGTCTAAACTCCAGCAGATAAGATTCATTCATTAATTGTCGGTAGAGATATCCTTCCATACGGCAAAGGCTTATCGAAATTAATCCCAAATCCTTCATTAGGCTGCTGTTTCCATGCCAAGTGATACCGAATCACTTGATGAATGTCGTAAGCACAACGAGCCTCTTCTGGGACACGCTCATCTCTGATTCCAAAATGTGCTTGTTTTGGCATCAAGGTAATTACGCTGTTTAGTGCTTTTAAAGTTTCGGTCAATTCTTGATATCGAGCCTCTGGCAATGAACTAAAAAGCCAAGCCACTTCTTCAAGTTGTCCCATGTAGATCCGGGATAGAAGTTCACAAGCCTTTGAAATCACACTTAATTGTTCATCGCTCAGTTCTAAGGTTGCCATGTCTACCCGTTATTTCAAAAGTGTTGAATGTTAAGAAAAATCCGATAAAAACAGCCCAAAATATGTTA
>NZ_JBDNJQ010000421.1:0-499 GCF_051172895.1 Nostoc sp. CALU 1950
AAGGGGCTGCCGTCGGCAGCCCCTTCATTCCCCTTTTGTAGTAATTTGAATAATGATGCTTGTTTTTGAGTGTGGTAACTGATGGACATAGTATTAACTGATTCTCTCAAAAAGTTGTTGATTGAAACTGTATCTGGATTAAAAGGTGCAGCAAAGCGCTTTCTTTATGGCACAGACAGTTCAGGGCTTAGGTTTAGGAGGGCAAAGGCTTGCACAATCAGAATTAGGATGGAATCGAGACACAATTCGCAAAGGAATAAGAGAATTAGAAAGTGGTATTACTTGTATTGATAACATGAGTGGCAAAGGGCGTTATAAAGCAGAAGAACACTTGCCAAATCTTTTAGAAGATATAAAAAATATAGTAGATTCGCAAAGTCAGACTGATCCTAGTTTTAAAAGTCAAAGACTATATAGCAGACTCAGTGCAGCCGAAGTCAGAAAGCCAAAAGCGATAAAGTTCCTCTACTGGTTTGTTAATGGTTAAAGTCTTTTCAAC
>NZ_JBDNJQ010000422.1:0-496 GCF_051172895.1 Nostoc sp. CALU 1950
TATCAACGGTCATAAACCGCTTGCGTCCTTTAATTTTTTTGCCTGTATCAAAGCCCACTTCCTGACTCACCATCGCTGCACTTTTGACACTTTGACTATCAATGATGGCTTCTGACGGACTTGGATGGCGTTCTTCTTCGATTCTCGTCCATTCTCGCAGATTATCATGAATCTTCATCCAAGTTCCATCCCTGCGCCAGTTACGAAAGTACGTATATACAGAATGCCTTGCGGGAAAGTCCCCTGGTAGCGATCGCCATCGCACCCCTTCTAGCAGAATGTAAAAAATCGCGTTCAGGACTGACCAAATATCGACTTCACGCTTACGACCACCTTTTTTTGCTTCTGGAAGCATCTCACTGAGAAATTGATATTGGGCATAAGTCAAATTACTGGGGTATGCTTTACTCATGCTACTCTCTCGGTGCTGTGTTCTTTCTATTCACAGCTTATACTGAGAGAGCTTTTTTACACCCTGACCTACTTTTCAAACACC